>NZ_KV822038.1:653274-660043 GCF_001815805.1 Streptococcus sp. HMSC072D05 | reverse complement strand
ATGCTGCAACTGTCCTCAGTACATTAGAAGGGACTGTAGTTGAAGTTAATCGTAATGTTTCCAAATCGCCAACAGGTAATAGCCAAGTGGTGGTTCATGTCGTAAGTAATGAAAACTTGCAGGTCAAAGGGGAGTTGTCTGAATACAACCTTGCTAACCTTTCTGTTGGGCAAGAAGTTACCTTTACTTCAAAGGTTTATCAAGATAAGAGCTGGACGGGTAAAATCAGCTATATCTCAGATTATCCTAAAAACAACGGAGAAGCAGCAAATACAGCCCTTGGAGGAAATACTGGATCTAAGTACCCTTATACTGTTGATGTGACCAGCGATATCGGTGAGTTGAAACAAGGTTTCTCAGTCAGTGTTGAAGTCAAAAACAAAAGTAAAGCCATCCTTGTTCCTTTGACAAGTGTTGTTACCGAAAATGACAAAAACTATGTCTGGATCGTTGACGACCAGAAAAAAGCGAAGAAGGTAGAAGTTACTTTGGGGAATGCGGACGCAGACAACCAAGAAATTACTTCAGGTTTGACAGACGGTGCCAAGGTCATCAGTAATCCAACATCTTCCTTGGAAGAAGGAAAAGAGGTGAAGGCTGATGAAGAAACTAATTAGTCTCAAAAATATCTGTAGAAGTTATCGAAATGGTGACCAAGAATTGCAGGTCCTTAAAAATATCAATCTAGAAGTTCATGAAGGTGAGTTTGTTGCTATTATGGGACCATCTGGTTCTGGTAAATCTACGTTGATGAATACCATCGGAATGTTGGATACACCAACCAGTGGAGAGTACTACCTTGAAGGTCAAGAAGTGGCAGGTCTTGGAGAGAAACAACTGGCCAAGGTCCGCAATCAGCAAATCGGCTTTGTCTTTCAGCAGTTCTTTCTCTTGTCCAAACTCAATGCACTTCAAAACGTCGAGTTGCCCTTGATTTACGCTGGTGTTTCGGCTTCTAAACGTCGGAAATTGGCGGAGGAATTTCTGGAAAAGGTTGAGTTGACGGAGCGCAGTCATCATTTGCCTTCTGAGTTATCAGGTGGTCAAAAGCAACGTGTAGCGATTGCGCGTGCCTTGGTAAATAATCCCTCTATCATCCTAGCGGACGAACCTACAGGAGCCTTGGATACCAAGACGGGAAATCAAATCATGCAACTGTTGGTGGAGTTAAACAAGGAAGGGAAAACCATTATCATGGTCACGCACGAGCCTGAGATTGCGGCCTATGCCAAACGCCAGATTGTTATTCGTGATGGGATCATCTCGTCCGACAGTGCTCAGGTAGAAAAGGAGGAAAACTAAGATGCAGAATCTGAAATTTGCCTTTTCATCCATCATGGCCCACAAGATGCGTTCCTTCCTGACCATGATTGGGATTATCATCGGAGTTTCGTCTGTCGTTGTCATCATGGCTCTGGGAGACTCCATGTCTCGTCAGGTCAATAAAAACATGACCAAATCACAGAAGGATATCCATGTCTTTTTCTCTCCTATTAAAAGCAAGGACGGTTCCTTTACGCAGAAACAATCCGCTTTGACAGTCAGTGGGAAAGAAGAGGATGTTCATGTTGAACCACCAAAACCACTAGAATCCTGGGTCAAGGAGGCTGCTAAACTTAAAGGAGTAGACAGCTACTATGTCACCAACTCGACCAACGTCACCCTATCTTATAAGGATAAGAAAGTTGAACGAGCGACTCTGACAGGCGGAAATAGCACTTACATGAACGCAGTTGAAAATGAAATCGTTGCGGGTAGAAGTCTAAGGCCACAAGACTACAAGGAATTTGCCAGTGTGATTTTGCTGGATGAAGAACTAGCCAAGAGTTTGTTTGATAGTCCAGAAGCTGCGGTTAATCAAATCATCTCTGTCAATGAATTTAGTTACCGTGTGATTGGTGTTTATACTAGTAATGAAGCTAAAACTGCGAAAGCCTTTGGGATCGGTGGTCTTCCAATTACGACCAATATCTCTCTTGCAGCCAATTTTAATACTGATGAAATCTCGAATATCGTCTTTCGTGTCAATGATACTAGTCTAACGCAGACCTTGGGACCAGAGTTGGCTCGAAAACTGACCGAGATTGCTGGTCTTCAGCAAGGGGAGTACCAAGTTGCGGATGCAACTGCCGCCTTCCAAGAGGTACAACAACTATTTGGTTTTATGACAACCATTATCAGTGCCATCGCAGGAATCTCTCTCTTTGTCGGGGGAACTGGTGTTATGAATATCATGCTGGTTTCGGTGACAGAACGCACGCGTGAGATTGGTCTGCGGAAAGCTCTCGGAGCTACTCGGGCTAATATCTTGGTACAGTTTTTGATTGAATCCATGATCTTGACCTTGCTAGGTGGTGTCATCGGTCTTGGGATTGCTGCTGGAATGACCATGTTAGCTGGAGTATTGCTTCAAAACATGATTGCAGGTATCGAAGTTGGGGTTTCCCTCCCAATCGCTCTCTTTAGCTTGGCTGTGTCAGCCAGCGTTGGGATGATTTTTGGAGTCTTGCCAGCCAATAAAGCGTCTAAGCTTGATCCAATCGAAGCACTTCGTTATGAATAAGATATAGAACAGAAAAAAACAAGATGGACAGTTGTCTGTCTTGTTTTTGTATGGATTTTCCTATCGAAAATCACTAAAAATATGATATAATGAAGTGTTAGAAAATCAGGTTTCATTTGCCTGGAAAGGAAAAATTATGTCTGAAAAGAATTTTTATATTACAACACCGATTTACTATCCATCTGGTAAACTTCATATCGGTTCTGCCTACACAACCATCGCTTGTGATGTCCTAGCTCGCTACAAACGCCTTATGGGCTTCGATGTCTTTTATCTGACAGGTCTTGACGAGCATGGTCAGAAAATCCAGCAAAAAGCGGAAGAAGCTGGCATCACACCACAAGCCTATGTTGACGGCATGGCAGTTGGTGTCAAAGAACTCTGGAAATTACTAGATATCTCATACGATAAATTTATCCGTACAACTGATGACTATCATGAAAAAGTAGTGGCTCAGGTCTTTGAACGCTTGCTTGCTCAAGATGATATCTACTTGGGTGAATACTCTGGTTGGTATTCAGTTTCAGATGAGGAATTCTTTACAGAAAGTCAGCTTGCTGAAGTTTTTCGTGATGAAGCTGGAAATGTGACAGGCGGTATTGCTCCATCAGGTCACGAAGTGGAATGGGTTTCTGAAGAGTCTTACTTCCTTCGCCTCAGCAAATACCAAGATTGTTTGGTAGAATTTTTCAAATCGCACCCTGACTTCATCACTCCAGATGGTCGTCTTAATGAAATGTTGCGTAACTTCATCGAGCCAGGTTTGGAAGACTTAGCGGTTTCTCGTACAACCTTTACCTGGGGTGTGCCAGTCCCTTCCAATCCAAAACACGTTGTCTACGTTTGGATTGATGCCCTTCTTAACTATGCGACTGCTCTTGGTTACGGTCAAGAGGATCATGCTAACTATGATAAATTCTGGAATGGAACAGTCTTCCACATGGTCGGAAAAGACATTCTTCGTTTCCACTCCATCTACTGGCCAATCCTTCTCATGATGTTGGATATGAAATTGCCTGACCGCTTGATTGCCCACGGTTGGTTCGTCATGAAAGACGGCAAGATGTCTAAGTCTAAAGGGAATGTCGTTTACCCTGAAATGTTGGTAGAGCGTTATGGACTGGATCCACTTCGTTACTACCTCATGCGTAGCCTTCCAGTCGGTTCAGATGGAACCTTCACTCCAGAAGACTATGTCGGCCGTATCAACTATGAATTGGCCAATGACCTTGGAAACCTCCTTAACCGTACGGTTTCTATGATTAACAAGTATTTTGATGGGCAAATCCCTGCCTATGTAGAGGGTGTAACAGAGTTTGATAATGCTCTTGCTGAGGTTGCAGAACAATCAATCGCAGGCTACCATACACACATGGAAGCCGTTGATTACCCACGTGCCCTTGAAGCAGTCTGGACCCTTATCTCTCGCACTAACAAATACATCGATGAGACAGCCCCATGGGTCTTGGCTAAGGATGAAGAGCACCGTGACCAATTGGCAAGTGTGATGAGCCACTTGGCAGCCAGCCTTCGTGTCGTAGCTCACATGATTGAGCCCTTTATGATGGGAACTAGTCGCGCTGTATTGGCACAACTTGGTCTAGCAGAAGTTTCTAGCCTAGAAAACTTGAGTTTGGCTGACTTCCCAGCAGGTGTGACTGTTGTTGCCAAAGGAACACCAATCTTCCCGCGTCTCGACATGGAAGAAGAGATTGCCTATATCAAGGAACAAATGGAAGGCAACAAACCAGCCGTCGAAAAAGAATGGAATCCAGATGAAGTTGAACTCAAACTAAACAAGGAAGAAATCAAGTTTGAAGACTTTGATAAGGTCGAAATCCGTGTTGCAGAGGTCAAAGAAGTGTCTAAAGTAGAAGGTTCTGACAAGTTGCTCCAATTCCGCCTCGATGCAGGTGATGGCGAAGACCGTCAAATCCTCTCAGGAATTGCCAAATACTATCCAAACGAACAAGAATTGGTCGGCAAGAAGATCCAAATCGTTGCCAACCTCAAACCACGCAAGATGATGAAAAAATATGTCAGTCAAGGAATGATCCTCTCAGCTGAACATGAAGGCAAATTAACCCTTCTCACAGTTGATCCAGCTGTACCAAACGGAAGTGTGATTGGCTAATAGCAAAAAACCAACGTTAGGCACGTTGGTTTTTCTTGTTATGCGCGAGATTTTCTAAGAAGTAATCCATCTCCTTTTGCGACCGGAGGACAATTACTTTCTCAGGGTAGGTTTCTTGAACCCGTTGATAGCGTTCTTTAGCATGTTTTGTCCGCCCATCCCAGAGAATCCATCGGATAAAATCCCAGTCAAAGCGTTCAGGACAGCCTGCTGCCATACTTTCTCTGACTTTACCTCGGTATGTGAGATACCGTTTAAAGGCTCGAAAGAGACAAGTCCATGGGGAAAAGTTGAGAAAGATGATTTGGTCAGCTTCCAGCATTCTTTCTTCATAGCAACACCAAGAGTAGTTGCCGTCGATGACCCAAGCTTCGTGCTTTGTGAGAAAGTTTTTCATCTCGGTCAACATCCATTCGCGGTCACTGTCTTGCCAACCAGGTTGAAATTGAAGTGTATCCATATGCAGTTTGGGGATGGAGTAGTAGTTTGACAACTTTTCAGCTAGAGTTGACTTGCCAGCTCCAGAATATCCTATGATTGCGATTTTCATTTTCTACCTTTTCTGATTAGAGGACAAAAAAACAGCCTCTATGGACTGTTTCTTATTTAGCAAGTTTAGCTGAAAGACGAGCTTTATCGCGGCTTGCTTTGTTTTTATGAATCAAACCTTTAGTTTCTGCTTTGTCGATAGCTGAGCTAGCAGCACGGAAAAGTTCTTCAGAAGGGTTTGCTTCGAAAGCTTTGATAGCAGTACGCATAGCTGATTTTTGAGCTGAGTTTTTTTCGTTTTGTTTAACGTTCAATTCAGCGCGTTTGATAGCTGATTTAATGTTTGCCAATGTTCTTACCTCCATATTTACTAACTATACTATTATATCTGAAAACTTATGTTTTGACAAGGGGAAATTATTTTTTTAGGTAAATTTCATCGATTTCATGGTTTTTAGTCTTGTGGAGAATAACCTCTGCCCGATTCCTTGTTGGTTCGATATAGTTTTGTAGATTTGTGAGATTAATGCTGGTCCAAACCTGGTGAGCAAAGGCTTCAACTTCTCCAATCGGCATTTGCGTAAAGCGGTGGTAGTAGCTGTTGGAATCATTTTGGGCAAAGCTGAGCAGCTTTAAGAAACGATCCAGATACCAGCTTTCAATGTCTTCAACTGCTGCATCCACATAGATGGAGAAATCAAAGAAATCAGTAATGTAAAGGCGCTCATTTTGAGGGTTTTGAAAGACGTTGATGCCTTCGACAATGACAAAATCAGCAGCTTTGACACGTTGTTTCTCTCCAGGAACGATGTCATACACTTCATGAGAATAGACAGGAATATCGACATCTTGCCCATTCTTTAGGCGGTCAAGAAAATTCAGCAAGGCTTCCATATCATAACTTTCAGGAAAACCTTTGCGATTTAAGATATCTTGGTCAATCAAGGTTTGATTGGGATAGAGAAAACCGTCAGTCGTCACCAATTCTACAGTAGCATCTGGAAGAGTGCGTGATAGAAGAATCTGAAGTAAGCGACTAGTGGTCGATTTCCCCACAGCAACACTACCAGAAACCCCAATAATAAAAGGTTGGGATTTGCTTTCACGTTGGAGAAAAATTCCTTTTGAAAAAGCCAAATCATCCTTGGTGCGCTTGTAAATATGGATAAGATGAACTAGGGGAAGATAGACATCTGTTACGTCCTGTAGACTAATCTGGTCATTGAAACTCTTGATGGATTCTAACTCTTCCTCTGTCAAGGGAGGGGTTGTTTTGCGATGCAATGATTGCCAAGTCTGGCGACTGATTTTTTCAAAATGTAAAAATTCGTTGGTCATTTGTTTTCCCCTAGATATTTTGTTTATCATACCATAAAAAGCTAAAAAGATAAAGCGGTTTCTTGATGGTAGTAAGTCAATATCGTATAATAGAGGTAGATGGAGGTTGAATAATATAATGATGAGATAGGGAATGGTTTCTGAAGACTTATCAGTTATTAAAAGTGGGCTTTTTAGTTCGCAACTTATAGGAGGTATACAATGAAAATCTTGAGATGTTACTTATTGGAACTCTGTTTTTTTTT
>NZ_KV822038.1:635110-653174 GCF_001815805.1 Streptococcus sp. HMSC072D05 | reverse complement strand
TTTTTTTTTAAGTTTTGCCTTACCTTTTATAAGGGGAGCGAATGCGGATAATGGTAGACGCTTTGTGGAAACCTATTACGGTTTTACCTTCTTGATGGATCATCTCCTTGTAACAGTTGTCTTTATCTGTTCGCTCTTGATTGCTTTCATACTAAAAAAACGGTGGACGAAATGGCTTGCGGCTGGTAGTTATCTATTTTTGATTTTGTGGATTGCTACAGAAGGATATCTATTCCGTATGTCACTAGAAGATTTGATACGACTTTGGACAAGTTTGGAAATCTTGACACAAACTTATCAGTTGAGTTTTTATCTAAACATCATATTGGGAATCCTGTTGATAATAAAGTATTTTAAGGTTAAGAAATAGTAATAAAAATGCGCCCGATTGCAGACGAACTGTTTTTTCCTGACTATGATAATTTGTAGTTCCCGATAGATTGTAATGTATTTCTAATAATTGAAAGAGATTGAAGAAAAGGTTTTTTGACTAGGATTCTTCAGTCTTTTTCATTTGATCATCACTTTGTAAACGATTTACAATTCAAGCCAAATTATGGTAAAATAGTTTTATGAGTAAAATGTATTATGCAGAAAATCCTGATGCTGCTCACGACATTCATGAGTTGAGAGTGGAGTTGTTGGGAGAAAACATGACCTTTTTGACGGATGCGGGTGTTTTTAGCAAGAAAATGGTTGACTTTGGGAGTCAGCTCTTGCTCAAGTGTCTAGAGGTAAATGAAGGAGAGACGGTCCTTGATGTGGGGTGTGGTTATGGGCCATTGGGCTTGTCATTGGCCAAGGCTTATGGAGTTCAGACGACCATGGTCGATATCAATAATCGTGCCTTGGACCTAGCGCGACAAAATGCTGAACGTAATAAAGTAGAAGCAACGATTTTCCAATCCAATATCTATGAACAAGTTGAAGGGAAATTTGACCATGTTATTTCTAATCCGCCGATTCGAGCGGGTAAACAAGTTGTTCATGAGATTATCGAAAAGAGCAGAGATTTCTTGAAAGACGGAGGTGATTTAACCATTGTTATTCAAAAGAAACAAGGTGCTCCGAGTGCCAAAAGCAAGATGGAAGACGTTTTCGGAAATTGTGAAATCGTAAAGAAAGATAAGGGATACTATATCCTTAGAAGTGTGAAAGAATGAGAGCAGTTGATTTAATCCAAAAGAAACGAGATGGTCAAGAACTGACTTCAAATGAAATCAAGTGGCTGGTAGAAGGCTATGTGGCTGGAACTATTCCAGACTATCAGATGTCTGCTTTTGCTATGGCTGTTTATTTTAAAGGAATGACCACACGTGAGATTTCTGATCTGACGATGAATATGGTTAAAACAGGTCAGGAGTTTGATTTGTCAGCTATTGATGGGGTTAAAGTTGATAAGCATTCGACTGGTGGTGTAGGTGATAAGGTGACCTTAATCTTGGCTCCACTTGTTGCGAGTTTCGGTGTGCCCGTTGCTAAAATGAGTGGTCGTGGTCTCGGCCATACTGGTGGGACAATTGATAAATTGGAATCCATTAAGGGCTACCAAGTCGAGCGAAGTCAAGAGGATTTCATTCGTCAGGTACAGGACATTGGTGTATCTGTCATTGGGCAGTCAGATCAGCTGGTTAAAGCAGATAAACTTCTCTATGCCCTCCGAGATGTGACCGCAACTGTCGACACGATTCCTTTGATTGCGAGTTCGGTGATGAGCAAGAAAATTGCTGCAGGAGCGGATGCCATTTTGCTAGATGTAACGGTCGGTGAGGGTGCCTTTATGAAGACGGTTGATGAGGCACGCGAATTGGCTCAAACCATGGTGGATCTTGGTAAGGCAGTTGGTCGAAAGACGGTAGCAGTTATTACCGATATGAGCCAACCCTTGGGAAGAGCAATTGGCAATCGTCTCGAAATCCTTGAGGCAATCGAGATTCTTCAAGGAAAAGGTCGAGAAGATATTAGTCACTTTATCTGCGAGTTAGCTCAGATTATGCTTGGATTGGCTGATGTTGAGAAAACGATCGAGGAAATCCGTCAACACCTGGAAAATGGCCAAGCACTGGCTAAGTTTGAAGAAATGGTAACAGCACAAGGCGGTGATTTAGAAGATCTTTATCGCCCCGTCAAAGTTGCCCATGTGGTGGAAATTCCAGCTCAAGATACGGGTGTTATTTCAGCTCTTCCTGCAATGGAATTTGGCCTCTATGCCATGAGACTAGGAGCTGGTCGTGCAATCAAGTCTGATGACTTGGACTATGAAACAGGGATTGTTTTTGAGAAGAAGGTTGGAGACTCCGTTCAAAAAGGGGAAATTGTTGCAAAAGTTTATACAAATGGAAAAATTTCTTCTGAACTAGTTACAGAATTTCAAAAATATGTTAAAATAAATGATGGAGTGCAAAGTTTACGAGAAATTATAGAAATTATCTCATAAAACCAGGGAGAATCCGAATATGAAGTTAAATAAATATATTGATCATACGCTTTTAAAGCAAGATGCAAGCCAAGAACAAATTGATTGTTTGCTATCTGAAGCGCGTGAGTATGACTTTGCCAGTGTTTGTGTCAATCCCACATGGGTTAAACATGCGAAAACAGGGCTTGAAGGCTCAGATGTAAAGGTTTGTACAGTAGTAGGTTTTCCTTTGGGAGCAACAACTTCAGCTGTGAAAGCTTTTGAAACAAAAGAAGCTGTTCAAAACGGTGCGGATGAGATTGATATGGTTATCAATGTTGGTGCCCTCAAATCAGGCAATCTGGATTTGGTTGAATCGGACATCCGTGCTGTCGTAGAAGCAAGTGGTGACAAGTTGGTTAAGGTCATTATTGAAGCTTGCTTGTTGACAGACGATGAAAAGGTTGTGGCTTGCCAATTATCCCAGAAAGCAGGCGCTGACTTTGTCAAAACATCAACTGGATTTTCAACTGGTGGTGCCACTATTGAGGATGTTCAGTTGATGCGTGAAACAGTCGGGCCAGATATGGGAGTTAAGGCAGCTGGTGGAGCGCGTTCATATGCAGATGCTGTCGCTTTTGTGGAAGCAGGCGCTACCCGTATCGGAACATCTGCTGGCGTTGCGATTTTAAAAGGAGAATTGGCAGATGGCAACTACTGAGTTGATTGAACTAGCAATTGAAACTAGCAAGAAAGCTTATGTGCCTTATTCTCACTTTCCTATCGGAGCTGTTTTAGTTGCCAAGGATGGTAGCATTTATACGGGTGTCAATATCGAGAATGCTAGTTATCCCTTGACTAATTGTGGAGAACGTACTGCTATTTTTAAAGCAGTTTCGGAGGGGCAACGGGAGTTTTCAGAATTGATTGTCTACGGACAAACTGAAAAACCCATCTCGCCATGTGGTGCTTGCCGCCAGGTCATGGTTGAATTTTTTGAACAAGATCTAAAAGTGACTTTAGTCGCTAAAGATAAATCGACGGTCGAGATGACGGTCGGGGAGTTACTTCCATACTCATTTACAGACTTAAACTAGTCTGAGTCACTCTCTGAGTGATGCGGTCCTTGTGGCCAACCAATCCATACTTGCAACATCGTTGCACATCTTATTTAGGAGGTTCAGTAATGAACAAGAAACAATGGCTAGGCCTTGGTCTAGTTGCAGTAGCAGCAGTTGGACTTGCTGCATGTGGTAACCGCTCTTCTCGTAACGCAGCTTCATCTTCATCAGAAATGAAGACCAAAGCAGCAATCGTAACAGATACTGGTGGTGTTGATGATAAATCATTTAACCAATCAGCTTGGGAAGGTTTGCAAGACTGGGGTAAAGAACACAATCTTTCTAAAGATAAAGGTTACACTTACTTCCAATCAACAAGCGAAGCAGACTATGCTAACAACTTGCAACAAGCGGCTGGAAGTTACAACCTGATCTTCGGTGTTGGTTTTGCCCTTCACAATGCAGTTGAGGAAGCAGCAAAAGACCACTCTGACCTAAACTATGTCTTGATTGATGATGTGATTGAAGGTCAAAAGAATGTTGCGAGCGTAAGATTTGCGGATAATGAAGCAGCTTACCTTGCTGGTGTTGCAGCAGCGAAAACTACGAAAACAAAACAAGTTGGTTTTGTAGGTGGTATCGAATCTGAAGTTATTTCACGTTTTGCAGCTGGATTCAAAGCTGGTGTTGAGTCAGTAGACCCATCTATCAAAGTCCAAGTTGACTACGCTGGTTCATTTGGTGATGCTGCCAAAGGTAAAACAATTGCAGCAGCTCAATATGCTGCCGGTGCAGACGTTGTCTACCAAGCAGCTGGTGGTACAGGTGCTGGTGTCTTTGCTGAAGCAAAATCATTGAACGAAAACAAAAATGAAGACGAAAAAGTTTGGGTTATCGGTGTAGACCGTGACCAAGCAGCAGAAGGTAAATACACTTCTAAAGATGGTAAAGAATCTAACTTTGTTCTTGTATCTACATTGAAACAAGTTGGTACAACTGTAAAAGATATTGCTAACAAAACAGAAAAAGGTGAATTCCCTGGTGGACAAGTGATTGTTTACTCATTGAAAGATAAAGGGGTTGAGCTAGCAGTAACAAACCTTTCAGAAGAAGGTAAAAAAGCTGTTGAAGATGCAAAAGCTAAGATCCTTGACGGAAGCGTAAAAGTTCCTGAAAAATAATGGATAAAAGTCATTTCTTAGGAAGCGGCCATCGGTCGCTTCTTTAAGAATTGAGGCAATTTTTGTCTCAATAGAGCTTGTTAATGTGATTAGCAGGTTTTATTGAAATAAAATAAACCTCTGAAAGGAAGAGCATATGGCACACGAAAATGTCATTGAGATGCGGGATATTACCAAGGTGTTTGGTGAATTTGTAGCAAACGACAAAATCAACTTGCAACTGCGAAAAGGTGAAATTCATGCACTTTTAGGAGAAAATGGAGCGGGTAAATCCACTCTGATGAATATGCTAGCAGGACTTCTTGAACCAACGAGTGGTGAAATTGTGGTGAATGGTCAGGTTGTAAAACTAGACTCACCATCTAAAGCCGCTGGTCTTGGAATTGGGATGGTTCACCAACATTTCATGTTAGTTGAGGCTTTTACAGTAGCTGAGAATATCATTTTAGGGAGTGAAATCACTAAAAATGGTGTTCTAGATATAGCTGGTGCTACTAAAGAAATCAAGGCTCTTTCTGAACGTTATGGTTTGGCAGTAGATCCAGCTGCTAAGGTGGCGGATATTTCCGTTGGTGCCCAACAACGTGTAGAGATCTTGAAAACACTCTATCGTGGTGCTGATATCCTTATCTTTGACGAACCTACAGCCGTATTGACTCCTTCAGAGATTGATGAGTTGATGGCAATCATGAAAAACCTTGTCAAAGAAGGGAAGTCTATCATTTTGATTACCCATAAACTGGATGAGATTCGTGCGGTATCGAATCGAGTCACGGTTATCCGTCGTGGGAAATCAATCCAGACGGTTGAAATCGCAGGAGCAACAAATGCGGACTTGGCAGAAATGATGGTTGGACGCTCAGTCTCCTTTAAAACGGAAAAACGAGCACCGCAACCAAAAGAAGTGGTCTTGTCTATCAAAGACTTGGTTGTCAATGAGAACCGAGGTGTACCAGCTGTGAAGAATCTTTCTTTGGATGTTCGTGCTGGTGAAATTGTCGGTATTGCAGGTATTGATGGCAATGGTCAATCTGAACTCATTCAAGCCATTACTGGTCTTCGTAAGGTTGAGTCAGGTAGCGTTGAATTAAAAGGCAAATCAATCGTGGGGATGCATCCTCGACAAATTACAGAACTAAGCGTGGGGCACGTTCCTGAGGATCGTCACCGTGATGGCTTGATTTTGGAGATGATGATTTCAGAAAATATCGCTCTTCAAACCTACTACAAAGAACCACTCAGCAAAAATGGCATCTTGAACTATGCCAATATCACTTCAAATGCCAAGAAATTGATGGAAGAATTTGACGTCCGTGCGGCAAGCGAATTTGTTCCAGCGGCAGCTCTTTCAGGAGGAAATCAACAAAAAGCGATTATCGCTCGTGAGATTGATCGTGATCCTGATCTCCTTATCGTCAGCCAGCCAACTCGTGGTTTGGATGTCGGTGCCATTGAATATATCCACAAACGTTTGATTGAAGAGCGTGATAACGGTAAGGCTGTCCTTGTTGTCAGCTTTGAATTGGATGAGATTTTAAATGTCTCAGACCGAATTGCTGTTATTCACGATGGTAAGATTCAAGGTATTGTATCGCCAGAAACAACTAACAAACAAGAACTTGGTGTCTTGATGGCAGGTGGAAACTTGGGAAAGGAGAAGAGTGATGTCTAAAAAATTACAACAAATTTCGGTTCCCTTGATTTCCGTATTCTTAGGAATCTTGCTCGGAGCCATTGTCATGTGGATCTTCGGATATGATGCTATCTGGGGCTATGAGGAGTTGTTCTATACAGCTTTTGGTAGCCTCCGTGGAATTGGAGAAATTTTCCGTGCCATGGGTCCTCTTGTCTTGATAGGTCTTGGTTTCGCAGTTGCCAGTCGAGCAGGTTTCTTTAACGTTGGACTTCCTGGTCAGGCTCTTGCGGGTTGGATCCTCAGTGGTTGGTTTGCCTTGTCAAATCCAGATATGCCTCGTCTCGTTTTGATTCCATTAACAGTGATCATTGCTTTGATTGCAGGTGGAATTGTTGGTGCGATTCCAGGTATCCTCAGAGCTTATCTCGGTACGTCAGAGGTTATCGTGACCATCATGATGAACTACATTGTATTGTATGTGGGAAATGCCTTTATTCATGCCTTTCCTAAAGATATTATGCAAAGTACAGACTCAACGATTCGTGTTAGTGCCAATGCTACTTACCAGACACCATGGTTATCAGAGTTGACTGGAAATTCCCGTATGAATATCGGAATCTTCTTTGCAATCATTGCTGTAGCTGTGATTTGGTTCTTGCTCAAGAAAACGACTCTCGGTTTTGAAATTCGTGCAGTTGGTCTTAATCCCCATGCTTCAGAGTACGCTGGTATTTCAGCAAAACGTACAATCATTCTATCAATGATTATCTCTGGTGCCTTGGCTGGTCTTGGTGGAGCTGTCGAAGGTCTTGGAACCTTCCAAAACGTTTACGTTCAGGGATCATCATTGGCTATCGGATTTAACGGGATGGCAGTTAGTTTGCTTGCTGGAAATTCCCCAATTGGAATTCTCTTTGCAGCCTTCTTATTTGGAGTTTTGCAAGTAGGAGCACCGGGTATGAATGCAGCACAAGTTCCGTCTGAGCTTGTCAGCATTGTAACAGCGTCTATTATCTTCTTTGTCAGCGTTCACTACATTATCGAACGCTTTGTCAAACCTAAAAAACAAGTTAAAGGAGGTAAGTAAGGATGTCTATTACAACATTACTCACCCTCTTGGTCTCTTCTATGCTGATTTATTCAGCACCACTTATTTTTACGAGTATCGGGGGAGTTTTCTCTGAACGTGGTGGTGTCGTTAACGTTGGTCTTGAAGGAATTATGGTTATGGGAGCCTTTTCTGGGGTTGTCTTTAACCTTGAATTTGCAGAACAACTTGGAGCGGCGACCCCTTGGATTTCCTTGTTAGTTGCTGGTATCGTGGGAGCTATTTTCTCCCTCATCCATGCAGTCGCTACAGTTCATTTCCGTGCGGACCATGTTGTCAGTGGTACAGTATTGAACTTGATGGCTCCTGCCCTAGCAGTTTTCTTGGTTAAAGTTCTTTATAACAAAGGACAAACGGATAACTTAAGCCAGACTTTTGGACGTTTTGATTTCCCAGTTTTGGCTGATATCCCTGTGATTGGAGATATCTTCTTCAAGTCAACCAGTCTACTAGGTTATATCGCGATTGCCTTCTCATTCTTTGCATGGTTTATTCTCTTTAAGACACGTTTTGGTCTTCGCCTTCGCTCTGTTGGTGAACACCCTCAAGCAGCGGATACCTTGGGGATCAATGTCTACAAAATGAGATATCTTGGGGTTGTTATTTCAGGTTTACTTGGTGGAATTGGGGGAGCGATTTATGCTCAATCAATCTCAGTTAACTTCTCAGTGACAACTATTGTCGGTCCTGGATTTATCGCCCTTGCTGCGATGATCTTTGGTAAATGGAACCCAATTGGTGCAATGCTTTCTAGTCTTTTCTTTGGACTTTCACAAAGTTTGGCAGTTATCGGTTCTCAATTACCTTTCCTGCAAGGAGTGCCAGCGGTTTACCTTCAAATCGCGCCTTATGTCTTGACCATTCTTGTCTTGGCAGCCTTCTTTGGAAAAGCAGTTGCACCTAAGGCAGACGGTATCAACTACATCAAGTCAAAATAAGCATACAAAAAAACGTCAGTTTCAAACTGGCGTTTTATTTTTTAGGATTTTGATGTGTCAAGTTTAGTCCCCAAGGAACGAGATTTTCAGTTTTATTTTTGATACGTGTGATATTATCCTTGTGACGAATGATAATCAAGCTAGCAAGTGCTAGGATAATCAAAATGAAGAGAGGGTCATAGCTGTTTAGGATAAAACCAAATAGTGGAAATAGGAGAACTCCGATAACGGCTGCGATAGAAGCGGTAACGCTAGACAGTGAAATCATACTACCTAGATAGAGGCTTCCAAAGAATACGATTGCTAGATAGAGACAGAAAACAGGCGCAAATCCGAAAATCACTCCAGCACTGGTTGCGACAGCTTTGCCCCCTTTAAATCCTGCAAAGATAGGGAAAGTATGTCCAATGACAGCCAAAAGACCAAATACAAGAGGTGATACACCTTGAAGGTGGAAAAGGATTGGAAGGAGAGTGGCCAAGGTTCCTTTAAAGAAGTCAATCACAAAGGTTGCCATACCCGCTTTCTTACCTAAAATTCGGAAAGTATTGGTTGTTCCGGTGTTTCCAGAACCATGTTCACGCAGATTTGTTTGAAAGAAGATTTGTCCAATCCAAAGACCAGACGGAATCGAACCTAGCAGATAAGCTAAAATTAATAATACAAATGTCATCATAGTACTATTATACCATGAAATGATATAGAAAGTCAGAGAATATCCTGTGAAATTGTGACAGCTGAAAGGGAAAAGCTTTGCAAAATCGCTAGAAAACCTGTAAAATAGAAAAGATGAACAAATAGGAGGTTCCTTGTGTCAAAAAAGGAAATCAATATTAATAACTACAATGATGACGCCATTCAGGTGCTAGAAGGGTTGGATGCGGTCCGTAAACGTCCAGGGATGTATATTGGATCGACTGACGGTGCTGGTCTCCATCACCTAGTCTGGGAAATTGTGGACAATGCAGTCGATGAGGCTTTGTCTGGATTTGGTGACCGCATTGATGTGACCATCAATAAGGACGGCAGTCTAACTGTTCAAGACCATGGTCGTGGGATGCCAACCGGGATGCACGCCATGGGAATTCCAACTGTTGAAGTTATCTTTACCATTCTCCACGCTGGAGGAAAATTCGGTCAAGGTGGTTATAAGACATCAGGTGGTCTCCACGGAGTGGGATCTTCAGTCGTTAATGCCCTTTCTAGTTGGCTAGAAGTTGAAATTACTCGTGACGGTACAGTCTACAAGCAACGTTTTGAAAATGGTGGAAAACCTGTTACAACCTTGAAAAAAATTGGTACAGCACCCAAGTCTAAGACAGGTACCAAAGTCACTTTCATGCCTGACGCGACGATTTTTTCTACGACTGACTTCAAGTACAATACCATTTCAGAACGACTCAATGAGTCAGCCTTTCTTTTAAAAAATGTTACCTTGTCTTTGACAGATAAGCGAACAGATGAAGCAATCGAATTCCATTATGAGAACGGGGTACAGGACTTTGTTTCTTACCTCAATGAAGACAAGGAAATCTTGACGCCAGTCCTATACTTTGAAGGCGAAGACAATGGTTTCCAAGTGGAAGTTGCCCTCCAGTACAATGATGGATTCTCAGATAACATTCTATCCTTTGTCAATAACGTTCGTACTAAAGATGGTGGAACGCACGAGACAGGACTCAAGTCAGCCATTACCAAGGTTATGAATGACTACGCGCGTAAGACTGGGCTCCTCAAGGAAAAAGATAAAAACCTAGAAGGTTCAGATTATCGTGAGGGACTAGCTGCCGTTCTTTCTATTCTGGTTCCTGAAGAGCACCTTCAGTTTGAAGGACAGACCAAGGACAAACTTGGAAGTCCACTAGCTCGTCCAGTTGTAGACGGGATTGTGGCTGATAAGTTAACCTTCTTCCTCATGGAAAATGGAGAACTTGCTTCCAATCTTATTCGCAAGGCTATCAAGGCTCGTGACGCTCGTGAAGCAGCACGAAAGGCTCGTGATGAGAGCCGAAATGGCAAGAAAAACAAGAAAGACAAGGGCTTACTTTCTGGGAAATTAACCCCAGCCCAGTCTAAAAATCCTGCTAAGAATGAACTCTATCTGGTCGAGGGAGACTCTGCCGGTGGTTCTGCCAAACAAGGCCGTGACCGTAAGTTCCAGGCTATCCTACCTCTTCGTGGTAAGGTCATCAATACAGCCAAGGCCAAGATGGCGGATATCCTCAAAAATGAAGAAATCAATACCATGATTTATACCATTGGTGCGGGTGTGGGAGCAGACTTCTCCCTTGAAGATGCCAACTATGACAAGATCATTATCATGACCGATGCGGATACTGACGGTGCTCATATCCAAACCTTGCTCTTAACCTTTTTCTACCGCTACATGCGTCCGCTAGTCGAGGCAGGACATGTCTATATCGCCCTTCCGCCTCTTTACAAGATGTCCAAAGGAAAAGGCAAGAAGGAAGAAGTGGCCTATGCTTGGACGGACGGAGAGCTAGAAGAACTCCGCAAGCAATTCGGCAAAGGAGCTACCCTTCAACGCTACAAGGGACTTGGTGAAATGAATGCGGACCAACTCTGGGAAACAACCATGAATCCAGAAACTCGAACTCTCATTCGTGTCACAATCGAAGATTTAGCACGCGCCGAACGTCGCGTCAATGTCCTCATGGGAGATAAGGTCGAACCACGCCGTAAGTGGATTGAGGATAATGTTAAGTTTACGCTGGAGGAAGCGACAGTGTTTTAAGGGGCATGAATAATGGTTGATTCAGGATATTCGATTTTTGGTAGTTACTTGGGTTTGGTTTTCTTAGTTTCTTTACCCTCGGCTATTCTTGCATTCTACATTAACAGTCGAAAAAAAAGTTTCCAAGGTTTATATGCACCGATTGTATTTACCTTGTTTATGATCTTGATGCTTTTATTCAATATGGATTCGTCAGAATCCGGTTCTTTAGTGGCATCCTTTGTCATGATTTTATTTGGTTTTCCTTTGATAGCAGGAGCCTTAATCTACACACTTATTCGATTGTGTTATGTCTATCCGGAGAAACGGTGGAAGGCTTTTTTGATTTTCCTATCCTATATTTTAGGTCCCCTATCTGTAGGTATTCTGGGATGGTATGTGGTAAATTTAGTTCAGATCCATCTGTTGACATTCTTGGTAATGATTTTGATGATTCTAGTTTCCTATCTTCCTCCTCTCTATCTCCATTACACCAAACGAAATCAGTAAGCAAAGGGGGAGTGAATAGTGAACAGTTCTTTAATAATGATATTTTTCTTTCTCGAAATCATTGCTATTGCTGGAATAATTCTTGATGCAATCTCCAATAAAGAGAAAATAGAATATTCAAGCTCCTTAAGTTCCCTAGTATTTATGGCTTGTAATATAGGAATGTTTGTAGTGTTCAACCCGTCTTTAGACGAACCCTACTTAGGAGTATTTGTACGGGTATTTTCTTTATATACTCATGCGCCTCTGTGCATAACATATGCGATTACTAGTCTTTATAAGAGTATCAAGCACGTCAAGTATTTTCCTAGTAAGTTTGCCCGAATCTTATTATCTAACGTTACACTTATATTTCTACTCTCAATTGTAAATGTTTTTGTATTATTTAGAGAGATTAAAGAAATCTATATACTTATTTTCTTGCAAGGCCTTTTTTCAGGAATTCAATTCCTACTTTGGATGCTTGAAAGAAAAAGAGTTCGAAAACTACAACAACAAAAGAAAGAAGATGCTCCTTTTACTAACCATGTTTCAGATGAGGGTGACATAGATGAGAACTGACCAGGAAATGCTTGAACTGATTTTAGGAACAGTTAAAATTTTAAAAGTTGACACTGGTAAGAACTCAAGTATCTCCTCTTGAATAATCTAACGGAAAATATCATTCAGGTATGTTTCTTTAGAGGGCGCTTTATACTATTTGAAGGATATTATTTTTACCATACAGGAAAGTCGCATCTTTCAAGTAAAAATGACTATCATATTTGTTATGTAAATAATATATAGAACTAAAGGGGGGTCAGTAATGTTTAGGGAATTTACGTTATCTACTTTAATTAGGGAATTTATGTATTTTATTCCCGTTATAACCATAGTAATTTTTGCAATTATAAGTGATTTAATATCTAACTTGGGGAAAAAAGAAAACGCTCGTGCAGTGTCCCTATTTATGTTGAACATCTTCACTATTGGCTTTTGCCTATTAGATAAAGGTTACCCATACTTTGGACAAAGGTTTATCTTTTATTATGTAGGTTGCTTCACACCTTTAATGATCGCATATTCATTATATACCCTCTATAGGAGTATAAAACATTATATGCATTTTAGGAGAACATTTGCTATAATACTTCTTATCAATGCCATCTTTATTTTTTCCCTTTCATTGGTAAATATGTTTGTTGTCTGGGAAATCATAAAAAATTACCAAAAAAGTGACATAATATCTACTTATTATATTTTAATTGTTTTAGGGATTTGCTCAACTATCCAATTAATCGTAGGGGAACTTGAGAAGAAAAGAATACGAGTCCTTCAGAAACAAGAGGAACTAGATAGTTATGAAAAATAACTTAATTAAAGGTAGATGCAGAAAATATAGAAGTCAAGAGCAAATGCTGAGGTTGATTTCACAGACTGCTAAATCTATACAAGTTGAGGCTGTCGCCATGTCTGGTTCACGGACAAATCCAAAAGCACCAAAAGATGAGTTTCAGGATTACGACGTGGTCTATGTCGTGGACGACTTAGATAATTTGACGAGTGACCTTTCTTGGTTAGACCAGTTTGGCACTCGTATCATTGAGCAGCATAATGTCCTAGGCAACCGTCGACTTTATCTAATGCTATTTGAAGATGGAAATCGGATTGATTTGACCCTCTGTCCTACGGAGTATATTCAAGAGTGGGTGGATAGTGAAGCTGATTATACAGTTTTGAAAGATGAGAAAGGCTTGTTTGTGCCCTATTCTCCAAATCCTCAACGTTACTGGACAAGCCCAGCTAGTGCGATTGATTTTGAAAAAGCCTGCAATGAATTTTGGTGGGTGTCAGCCTACGTGGTTAAAGGGATTTGTCGCAAGCAAGCCATCTATGCCACGGATCATCTCTACGGAATTTGTCAACAAGAGTTGTTAAAAGTCTTTGCTTGGCAGGTCGCAAGTGATAGGGGAGAGGTCGATATCGGCAAGAACTACAAGTATCTTTTCCAGTATTTACCTGCAGAGAAGGAGAAGGAATTCTCAGCTCTACTTGATTTTTCAAGTGTAGAGAAACTTACTCAGTCATTGTTTGCTACGATGCAACTTTTCCACAGAGAAGCTCAAATCCTTGCCCAAAAGATGGGATTTGACTACGATAAAGAAGTAGCTGAGAAGATGATTCAGTATGCTGAGGAGAGACTTTCAAATCACTAACTAAATAAAGTATATAATTTAAAAGATTAAACTACAGAAAAGATAGTTTAGTTATATATAGTAACTGAACACGGAACTAATTTCTGTAAATTATCCCTTATTCTATAAAAACCACTCTACATTCTTTGAAAGGAGTTGAACACGCCCTAAATGCTGTGTGAAAAAGATAGATTCTCTTGTGAGCATCGCTCACTGCAATAATTTCCTATTTTCACTTTGCATTTTACGGGCTTAGTATCCTATGTCTAACATTCAAAACATGTCCCTGGAGGACATCATGGGAGAGCGCTTTGGTCGCTACTCCAAGTACATCATTCAAGACCGGGCTTTGCCAGACATTCGGGATGGCTTGAAGCCGGTTCAGCGTCGTATTCTTTATTCAATGAATAAAGATGGCAATACTTTTGACAAGAGCTACCGTAAGTCGGCCAAGTCTGTCGGTAACATCATGGGGAATTTTCACCCACACGGTGATTTTTCCATCTATGATGCCATGGTTCGTATGTCTCAGGACTGGAAAAACCGTGAGATTCTAGTTGAAATGCACGGTAATAACGGTTCTATGGACGGAGATCCGCCTGCGGCTATGCGTTATACCGAGGCTCGTTTGTCTGAGATTGCTGGTTATCTTCTTCAAGATATCGAAAAGAAGACAGTTCCCTTTGCTTGGAACTTTGACGATACCGAGAAAGAGCCGACGGTTTTGCCAGCAGCCTTTCCAAACCTCTTGGTCAATGGTTCGACTGGGATTTCAGCTGGTTATGCTACAGACATTCCACCGCATAATTTGGCTGAGGTTATTGATGCGACGGTTTACATGATTGACCACCCAACAGCCAAGGTGGACAAACTCATGGAATTCTTGCCTGGGCCAGACTTCCCTACAGGAGCTATCATCCAAGGGCGTGATGAAATCAAGAAAGCCTATGAAACTGGGAAGGGGCGCGTGGTTGTTCGTTCTAAGACGGAGATTGAAAAGCTAAAAGGCGGTAAGGAACAAATCGTTATCACTGAGATTCCTTATGAAATCAATAAGGCTAATCTAGTCAAGAAAATCGATGATGTTCGTGTCAATAACAAGGTAGCTGGGATTGCCGAGGTTCGTGATGAGTCTGACCGTGACGGTCTTCGTATCGCTATTGAACTTAAAAAAGACGCGAATACCGAGCTTGTACTCAACTATCTCTTCAAATATACTGACTTGCAAATCAACTACAACTTTAACATGGTGGCGATTGACAATTTCACCCCTCGTCAGGTTGGGATTATTCCAATCTTATCTAGCTACATCGCCCACCGTCGTGAAGTGATTCTAGCACGTTCCCGCTTTGACAAGGAAAAGGCTGAGAAACGTCTGCATATCGTTGAAGGTTTGATTCGCGTGATTTCGATTTTGGACGAAGTCATTGCCCTTATCCGTGCTTCTGAGAACAAGGCTGACGCTAAGGAAAACCTCAAGATCAGCTATGAGTTTACTGAGGAGCAGGCAGAAGCCATCGTGACCTTACAACTTTACCGTTTGACCAATACAGACGTGGTTGTCTTGCAGGAAGAAGAAGCAGAATTGCGTGAAAAGATTGCCATGCTTGCGGCTATCATCGGTGATGAACGGACTATGTACAATCTCATGAAGAAAGAACTTCGTGAGGTCAAGAAGAAATTTGCGACACCACGTTTGAGTACTTTGGAAGATACTGCGAAAGCAATCGAGATTGACACAGCTAGTTTGATTGCCGAGGAAGATACCTATGTCAGCGTAACTAAGGCAGGCTATATCAAGCGTACTAGCCCACGTTCCTTTGCGGCATCTACTCTGGAAGAAATTGGCAAGCGTGATGATGATCGTTTGATCTTTGTACAAACTGCCAAGACAACCCAGCACCTCTTGATGTTCACTACTCTTGGAAATGTCATTTATCGACCAATCCATGAATTGGCAGATATTCGTTGGAAGGATATCGGAGAGCATCTGAGCCAGACCATTACAAACTTTGAAACTAACGAAGAAATACTCTATGCAGAAGTCGTGGATCAGTTTGATGATGCGACAACTTATTTTGCAGCGACTCGTCTTGGTCAAATCAAACGTGTAGAACGCAAAGAATTCTCTCCATGGCGGACCTACAAGTCGAAGTCTGTCAAGTATGCTAAGCTCAAAGACGAGACAGACCAAATTGTAGCAGTGGCTCCGATTAAACTAGATGATGTTCTTTTGATTAGTCAAAACGGCTATGCCCTTCGTTTCAACATCGAAGAGGTTCCGGTTGTTGGTGCCAAGGCTGCAGGTGTCAAGGCTATGAACCTGAAAGTAGATGATACACTTCAGGCTGGCTTTATCTGTAACACCTCATCCTTCTACCTCTTGACTCAGCGTGGAAGTTTGAAACGTGTTTCTATTGAGGAAATTCCAGAAACCAGCCGTGCCAAACGAGGTCTACAGGTCTTGCGTGAGCTAAAAAATAAACCACACCGCGTCTTCTTGGCAGGAGCGGTTTCTGAGCAAGGCTTCGTTGGTGATCTCTTTAGTACAGAAGTAGAAGAAAACGACCAAACACTGCTTGTCCAATCTAATAAGGGAACAATCTATGAGAGTCAATTGCAAGATTTGAACTTGTCAGAACGTACTAGCAATGGAAGCTTTATTTCAGACACCATTTCAGATGAGGAAGTTTTCGATGCTTACCTCAAAGAAATCTTTAAAGAGGATAAAGCGAATTCATAAAAAAATCAGTCCAGAGGGCTGATTTCTTTATGTTGAAAAAATTTTCAGAAAATTACAAATAATACTTGAAATTTTACTAGAAAAGTGTAGAATAGAACACATAGTTTGAATAGTATAAAGGAGAAACACATGACAGTTGCAATTGATTGGGAAAACCTTGGATTTGCTTATATGAAACTACCTTACCGTTATATCGCTCACTACAAAAATGGTCAATGGGATCAAGGAGAATTGACAGAGGATGCAACCTTGCATATTTCAGAGTCTTCTCCAAGTCTCCACTATGGACAGCAAGCATTTGAGGGATTGAAAGCCTATCGTACCAAGGACGACAGTGTTCAATTGTTCCGTCCTGACGAAAATGCTAAGCGTTTGCAACGTACTTGTGACCGTCTTTTGATGCCACAAGTTCCGACAGAAATGTTTGTAGAAGCTTGTAAAGCAGTTGTGCGTGCAAATGAAGAATACGTCCCACCATATGGAACAGGTGGAACTCTTTATCTTCGTCCGCTGTTGATTGGTGTTGGGGATATTATTGGGGTAAAACCAGCAGAAGAGTATATTTTCACCATCTTTGCTATGCCGGTTGGTAACTATTTTAAAGGTGGTTTAGTTCCAACCAACTTCTTGATTCAGGATGAATACGACCGTGCAGCTCCGAATGGTACAGGTGCGGCCAAGGTAGGTGGAAACTATGCTGCTAGTCTCCTTCCAGGTAAGATGGCCAAGTCACGCCAATTTTCAGATGTTATCTACCTAGACCCATCTACACATACAAAGATTGAAGAAGTCGGATCAGCCAACTTCTTTGGAATCACGGCAGACAATGAATTTGTTACGCCATTGAGTCCATCTATCTTACCATCTATTACCAAGTATTCTTTGCTTTACTTGGCAGAACATCGCTTGGGCTTGACTCCGATTGAAGGTGATGTCCCAATCGATAATTTGGAGCGTTTTGTAGAGGCAGGTGCTTGTGGAACAGCAGCGGTTATTTCGCCAATTGGAGGCATCCAACATGGTGATGATTTCCATGTTTTCTATAGTGAAACAGAAGTAGGTCCTGTTACACGTAAACTCTATGATGAATTGACTGGTATCCAATTTGGTGATGTGGAAGCACCAGAGAGATGGATTGTCAAAGTGGACTAAAAGATATGAAATAAAGAAGAGCTCCATAGCAGTTGTAATAGCTGAAATGGAGTTTTTTCTTGCTAGTTTTAGCTTTTTCTTGTACAATAGAAAAAGTGAAAAGAGGTACAGTATGAGTAAAAAAGATAAGAAAATTGAAATCCAATTAACAGATGCAAAAGTGACTGTTGGAAAAGACAGCTATGAAGGATACGTTTTGACGATCGGGAAAAAAGTCATTGGAGAAATTGCCGAATTAGATAACCAATTTGCCATCATAAAGAATGGAAATGTCGATAGTTTTTATAAAAAACTTGAAAAAGCTGTGGAAATTTTGATTGAAAACTATAATTTGACAAAATAATACTTGTTTTATTGAAAATTTCATGATATAATAGTTCTCGTTAAACATTGGAGAGATAGCGAAGAGGCTAAACGCGGCGGACTGTA
>NZ_KV822038.1:599045-635010 GCF_001815805.1 Streptococcus sp. HMSC072D05 | reverse complement strand
TGCGTTGGTTCGAATCCAGCTACCCCAGTTCTTAGGTAATAAATTCAAGATAAAAAGAAAAATATCTTAGGGTATTTTATTTTTATAATTGAAAGACGTGAACGATATGAACATGTCTTTGCGGGTGCTTAGGAAAAAAATTATAAGTATGTCAAGTTTGGAAAAACTTGATTGTTGGAGGATTTTTTAGATGAACGAATTTGAAGATTTGCTAAATAGCGTTAGCCAAGTTGAGCCTGGTGATGTTGTTAGTGCTGAAGTATTGACAGTTGATGCGACTCAAGCTAACGTTGCAATCTCTGGGACTGGTGTTGAAGGTGTCTTGACTCTTCGCGAATTGACAAACGATCGCGATGCAGATATCAATGACTTTGTGAAAGTAGGAGAAGTATTGGATGTTCTTGTACTTCGTCAAGTAGTTGGTAAAGATACTGATACAGTTACATACCTTGTATCTAAAAAACGCCTTGAAGCTCGCAAAGCATGGGACAAACTTGTAGGACGCGAAGAAGAAGTTGTTACTGTTAAAGGAACTCGTGCCGTTAAAGGTGGACTTGCAGTAGAATTTGAAGGTGTTCGTGGATTTATCCCAGCTTCAATGTTGGATACTCGTTTCGTACGTAACACTGAGCGTTTCGTAGGCCAAGAATTTGATGCTAAAATCAAAGAAGTTGATCCTAAAGAAAACCGTTTCATCCTTTCACGTCGTGAAGTTGTTGAAGCAGCTACTGCAGCAGCTCGTGCTGAAGTATTCGGTAAATTGGCTGTTGGTGATGTCGTAACTGGTAAAGTTGCTCGTATCACTAGCTTTGGTGCTTTCATCGACCTTGGTGGAGTTGATGGATTGGTTCACTTGACTGAATTGTCACACGAACGTAACGTATCACCTAAATCAGTTGTAAC
The DNA here is from genome assembly GCF_001815805.1 of Streptococcus sp. HMSC072D05. Lineage (GTDB taxonomy): Bacteria > Bacillota > Bacilli > Lactobacillales > Streptococcaceae > Streptococcus. Next base: position 634,107 of record NZ_KV822038.1, on the reverse strand, counting down.
TGTTGGTGAAGAAATCGAAGTGAAGATCCTTGATCTTAACGAAGAAGAAGGACGCGTATCACTTTCACTTAAAGCAACAACACCTGGACCATGGGATGGCGTTGAGCAAAAATTGGCTAAAGGTGATGTAGTAGAAGGAACAGTTAAACGTTTGACTGACTTCGGTGCATTTGTTGAAGTATTGCCAGGTATCGATGGACTTGTTCATGTATCACAAATTTCACACAAACGTATCGAAAATCCAAAAGAAGCTCTTACTGTTGGTCAAGAAGTTACTGTTAAAGTACTTGATGTTAACGCTGACGCAGAACGCGTATCTCTTTCTATCAAAGCTCTTGAAGAACGTCCAGCTCAAGAAGAAGGACAAAAAGAAGAAAAACGTGCTGCTCGTCCACGTCGTCCAAAACGTCAAGAAAAACGTGATTTCGAACTTCCAGAAACACAAACAGGATTCTCAATGGCTGATTTGTTCGGTGATATCGAACTTTAATCAAATTGATAATCACAAAATCCTTTGTTTAAAACAAGGGATTTTTCTTTTGTCTCTTTCTCATTTTTGATATAATAGTTCTATGTTAGATTCAGAAAAACAATCACAATATCAATTTTTAAATGAGGAACTCTCTTATTTACTTGAAGGTGAGAGCAATGTTCTTGCCAATCTTTCGAATGCTAGTTCCCTCCTAAAATCTCGCTTTCCGAATACTGTATTTGCAGGATTTTATCTGTTTGATGGTAGCGAGTTGGTTTTAGGGCCTTTTCAGGGTGGTGTTTCTTGTATTCGCATTCCGCTTGGGAAAGGCGTGTGTGGAGAAGCTGCTGAGTTTCAAGAGACTGTTTTGGTTGGCGATGTGAGCACCTATCCAAACTACATTTCTTGTGATAGTATGGCAAAGAGTGAAATCGTGGTTCCCATGCTCAAGAATGGTCGATTGCTGGGTGTCTTAGACCTAGATTCTTCACTTATTGATGATTACAATGCCGTTGACCGTGATTACTTGGAACAATTTGTCGCTATTTTGCTTGAGAAGACAGAATGGGACTTTACGATGTTTGAGGAGAAAGCCTAATGTATCAAGCACTTTATCGAAAATATAGAAGCCAGACTTTTTCACAACTGGTAGGCCAAGAGGTTGTGGCTAAAACCCTAAAACAAGCGGTCGAGCAGGAAAAGATTAGTCATGCTTATCTTTTCTCAGGACCTCGTGGAACTGGGAAGACCAGTGTAGCCAAGATTTTTGCCAAGGCTATGAACTGTCCGAACCAAGTGGACGGAGAACCATGTAATAACTGCTATATCTGTCAGGCTGTGACAGAAGGTAGCTTAGAAGATGTTATCGAAATGGATGCAGCTTCGAATAACGGAGTTGATGAAATCCGAGAAATTCGTGATAAATCCACCTATGCACCTAGTTTGGCACGTTATAAGGTCTATATCATAGACGAGGTTCATATGCTATCTACAGGAGCTTTTAATGCGCTTTTAAAGACGCTAGAAGAACCAACTCAAAATGTTGTCTTTATCTTGGCGACCACTGAATTGCACAAGATTCCAGCAACTATTTTATCGCGTGTCCAACGTTTTGAGTTTAAGTCGATTCGAACGCAAGATATTACGGCACATATTCATCATATTTTAGAAAAAGAAAATATCAGTTCTGAACCAGATGCTGTAGAAATTATTGCCAGACGAGCTGAAGGTGGAATGCGGGATGCCTTGTCTATTCTGGACCAAGCCTTGAGTTTGACTCAAGGGAATGCTTTAACTACAGCTATCTCTGAGGAGATTACAGGCACCATTAGTCTATCAGCGCTTGATGACTATGTAGCCGCCTTGTCTCAGCAGGATGTTTCAAAAGCTCTTGATTCTTTGAATCTTTTGTTTGAAAATGGCAAGAGCATGACTCGTTTTGTGACGGATCTTTTACAGTACTTGCGTGATCTACTAGTTGTTCAGACAGGTGGCGAAAATACTCATCATAGTCCAGTTTTTATGGACAATCTAGCTCTTTCTCAGGAAAGTCTCTTTGAAATGATTCGAATAGCGACTGTGAGCTTGGCGGATATGAAAGCAAGCCTACAACCTAAGATTTATGCTGAGATGATGACTATTCGTTTAGCGGAGATTAAGCCTGAACCAGTGCTTTCAGGAGCTGTCGAAAGTGAAATTTCTGCACTGAGACAGGAAGTCGCTCGTCTCAAGCAAGAACTTGCTAATGTTGGAACAGTTCCTAAACAAGTGACGCCAGTCCCTAGCCGTCCAACCACTTCCAAGACTGTCTATCGAGTAGACCGTAATAAAGTTCAGGCTATCCTACAAGAAGCTGTTGAAAATCCTGATTTGGCACGGCAAAACTTGATTCGCCTACAGAATGCGTGGGGGGAAGTGATCGAAAGCTTAGCTGGTCCTGATAAGGCTCTGCTTGTTGGTTCTCAACCAGTTGCAGCCAACGAACACCATGCAATTTTAGCTTTTGAGTCTAATTTCAATGCAGGGCAAACCATGAAACGGGATAACCTCAATACCATGTTTGGCAATATTCTCAGCCAGGCGGCTGGATTTTCACCTGAAATCCTGGCAATTTCCCTAGAGGAATGGAAAGAGGTTCGTGCAGCATTTTCAGCTAAAAACAAGTCTTCTCAAGCAGATCAAGAGGTAGAAGAAGAAAGTCTAATTCCAGAAGGATTCGAATTTCTGGCTGATAAAGTCATGGTCGAAGAAGACTAAAAGTGGATTTCATGGTACAATAATCCTATGACTAGACAACAATTTATCGTGATAGCACTATTTACTGCTGCTGAGACTTATTTTTTCAATGAAGCTTGGATGACTGGTCGCTATTTCATGGCAGCCTTTTGGGCCATTCTACTTTTTCGAAATTTTAGGTTAAGTTATGTAATGGGAAAAATAGTAGACGCCATTGATCAGCACCTAAACCGCAAGGATTAGTCACTAGCTTCTAAACAAAATCAAAGCCTTTTAGGCTTTTTTTTGTTATACTAGTAGAGTATATTTATGGACCTTTTCTTGTATTTTTTAGAGAAATGTAAGTGATTTCTCTAATGATAAAGGAAGTAGGCCAGAAAAAGAAAGGAACTATCATGTCAGTATTAGAGATCAAAGATCTTCACGTTGAGATTGAAGGAAAAGAAATTTTGAAAGGGGTCAATCTGACTCTGAAAACAGGAGAAATCGCAGCTATCATGGGACCAAATGGTACTGGTAAATCGACTCTTTCTGCCGCTATCATGGGGAACCCTAACTATGAAGTTACTAAAGGTGAGGTCTTGTTTGATGGCGTAAACATCCTTGAGTTGGAAGTGGACGAGCGTGCGCGTATGGGACTTTTCCTTGCTATGCAATACCCATCTGAAATTCCAGGCATTACCAATGCTGAATTTCTTCGTGCAGCTATGAATGCTGGTAAAGAAGATGATGAAAAGATTTCAGTTCGTGAGTTCATCACTAAACTAGACGAGAAAATGGAATTGCTCAACATGAAAGAAGAAATGGCAGAGCGTTACCTCAACGAAGGTTTCTCTGGTGGTGAGAAAAAACGTAATGAAATTCTTCAACTTTTGATGTTGGAACCAACTTTTGCTCTTTTGGATGAGATTGACTCAGGTCTTGATATTGACGCCCTTAAAGTCGTATCGAAAGGTGTCAATGCTATGCGCGGCGAAGGCTTTGGTGCTATGATCATCACTCACTACCAACGTCTTTTGAACTACATCACACCAGACGTGGTTCACGTGATGATGGAAGGTCGTGTGGTCCTTTCTGGTGGTCCAGAATTGGCTGCCCGTTTGGAACGTGAAGGATACGCAAAACTAGCTGAAGAACTTGGCTACGACTACAAGGAAGAATTGTAATTCCCTCGTATCTTTTAGGAGAAGTAAATGACTAAAGAGAATATTAAACTTTTTTCAGAAATGCACGCTGAACCAAGCTGGTTGGCTGACCTCCGTCAAAAAGCTTTTGATAAGATTGAGAGTTTGGAATTACCAGTTATCGAGCGTGTCAAATTTCACCGTTGGAATCTGGGAGATGGAACCATCACAGAAAGTGAACCTTCAGCAAATGTTCCTGACTTCACGGCTCTAGATAATCACTTGAAGTTGGTGCAAGTAGGAACGCAGACTGTTTTTGAACAAACTCCAGTTGAATTGGCTGAACAAGGAGTAATCTTTACAGACTTCCACTCAGCTTTAGAAGAAATTCCCGAACTTATCGAGGAATTCTTCATGTCATCTGTTAAGTATGACGATGACAAGTTGGCAGCCTACCACACAGCTTATTTTAACAGTGGTGCTGTTCTCTACATCCCTGATAATGTTGAGATTGCTGAACCAATCGAAGGAATTTTCTATCAAGATAGCGATAGCGATGTGCCATTTAACAAACATATCCTCATCATCGCTGGTAAGAATAGTAAGATTAGCTACCTTGAACGTCTTGAGTCTCGTGGCCAAGGTAGTGCCAAAGCAACTGCTAATATCACAGTAGAAGTGATTGCTCGTTCAGGCGCGCAAGTGAAGTTTGCTGCGATTGACCGTCTAGGTGAGAACGTCACAGCCTACATTAGCCGCCGAGGTAAATTAGGTAACGATGCAAGTATTGACTGGGCTATCGGTGTCATGAACGAAGGAAATGTTGTTGCTGACTTTGATAGTGATTTGATTGGAAATGGTAGCCATGCAGACCTTAAGGTTGTTGCTCTTTCAAGTGGCCGTCAGGTTCAAGGGATTGATACTCGAGTGACTAACTATGGTTGCAACTCTATCGGAAATATCCTCCAACATGGGGTTATCCTTGAAAAAGCAACTTTGACCTTCAACGGTATCGGTCACATCATCAAAGGCGCTAAGGGAGCAGATGCCCAACAAGAAAGTCGAGTTCTCATGCTTTCAGACCAAGCGCGTTCCGATGCCAACCCAATTCTTTTGATTGATGAAAATGATGTTACTGCAGGTCACGCGGCTTCTATCGGACAAGTTGATCCAGAAGATATGTACTATCTCATGAGTCGTGGCTTGGATAAGGCAACTGCAGAACGCTTGGTTGTTCGTGGTTTCCTTGGCTCCGTAATTGTTGAGATTCCAGTCAAAGAAGTTCGTGAAGAAATGATTGCAACCATCGAAGAAAAATTGTCAAAACGCTAAGGGGAAGCCTATGTTAGATGTAGAAGCGATTCGCGAGGATTTTCCAATTTTAGACCAGATTGTCAACGATGAACCTCTGGTCTATCTGGACAATGCTGCGACGACACAAAAACCACTAGCAGTTCTGGAAACAATCAACCGCTACTATGAGCAGGACAATGCCAATGTTCACCGTGGTGTTCATACCTTGGCTGAGCGAGCAACAGCTTCTTATGAAGCTGCTCGTGAAACCATTCGTAAGTTTATCAATGCAGGCTCTACAAAGGAAGTTCTCTTTACCAGAGGAACGACAACCAGCCTTAACTGGGTAGCTCGCTTTGCTGAGGAAATCCTGACTGAGGGAGATCAAGTTTTGATTTCTGTCATGGAACACCATTCCAATATCATTCCATGGCAGGAAGCTTGTCGCAAGACTGGGGCAGAGCTTGTCTATGTTTATCTCAAGGACGGAGCTCTGGATATGGATGACTTGCGCGCTAAATTGACTGATAAAGTCAAGTTTGTCTCCCTAGCTCACGCCTCTAATGTCCTTGGTGTGGTTAATCCTATCAAAGAAATCACGCAATTGGCCCACCAAGTTGGAGCTATCATGGTGGTGGATGGTGCTCAGTCTACGCCACATATGAAGATTGATGTCCAGGACTTGGATGTGGACTTCTTTGCCTTTTCAGGTCACAAGATGGCTGGTCCGACTGGCATCGGTGTGCTTTACGGTAAAGAAAAGTATCTGGAACAAATGTCTCCAGTTGAATTTGGTGGTGAGATGATTGATTTCGTCTATGAGCAATCTGCTAGTTGGAAGGAATTGCCTTGGAAATTTGAGGCTGGAACGCCAAATATGGCAGGTGCTATTGGACTTGCTGCAGCAGTGGATTATCTGGAAAAGATTGGTATGGATGCCATTGAATCTCATGAACAGGAATTGATTGCATACGTCTATCCAAAATTGCAGGCCATTGAAGGTTTGACCATTTATGGTTCGCAGGACTTGGCTCAACGTTCGGGTGTCATTGCCTTTAACCTAGGTGATCTTCATCCCCACGATCTTGCGACGGCTCTGGATTATGAAGGAGTGGCTGTTCGTGCTGGTCACCATTGCGCCCAACCCTTGCTTCAGTATTTAGAAGTCCCAGCAACAGCTCGTGCAAGTTTTTATATCTACAATACCAAGGCAGATTGTGACAAACTAGTCGATGCCCTACAAAAGACAAAGGAGTTTTTCAATGGCACTTTCTAAACTAGATAGCCTTTATATGGCAGTGGTGGCAGACCATTCGAAAAATCCACATCGCCAAGGGAAGCTGGAAGATGCTGAGCAAATCAGTCTCAATAATCCAACCTGTGGGGATGTTATCAACCTCTCTGTCAAGTTTGATGGAGAGAACCGTTTGGAAGATATTGCTTTTCTAAATTCAGGATGCACGATTTCAACTGCTTCTGCTAGTATGATGACAGATGCCGTTTTAGGAAAAACCAAGCAAGAAATTCTAGAACTTGCAACCATTTTTTCTGAAATGGTTCAAGGGCAAAAAGATGAGCGTCAAGACCAACTTGGCGATGCAGCTTTCTTATCAGGTGTTGCTAAATTTCCGCAACGGATCAAATGTGCAACCCTGGCTTGGAATGCCCTTAAGAAAACAATTGAAAATCAAGAAGATAAATAAGAAACATAGAAATATATAATGAAAGAAAGGATATTATGGCTGAAGAAAGAGTAGAACCAAAACCAATTGACCTTGGTGAATATAAATTTGGTTTCCATGACGATGTAGAGCCTGTCCTATCGACAGGAAAAGGATTGAACGAAGAAGTCATTCGCGAATTATCAGCTGCTAAGGGAGAACCTGAGTGGATGTTAGAATTCCGTTTGAAGTCTTATGAAACCTTCAAAAAAATGCCTATGCAAACCTGGGGAGCAGACTTGTCAGAGATTGATTTTGATGACTTGATCTACTACCAAAAACCTTCTGATAAACCTGCCCGTTCTTGGGATGAAGTTCCTGAAAAAATCAAAGAAACCTTTGAACGTATCGGGATTCCTGAAGCTGAGCGTGCTTATCTAGCTGGTGCCTCTGCCCAGTACGAGTCAGAAGTGGTATACCACAACATGAAGGAAGAGTTCCAGAAATTGGGTATTATCTTTACAGATACGGATTCTGCCCTCAAGGAATACCCAGACTTGTTTAAACAATACTTTGCTAAGTTGGTACCGCCGACAGATAACAAGTTGGCAGCCCTTAACTCGGCAGTATGGTCTGGTGGAACCTTTATCTATGTGCCAAAAGGTGTCAAGGTAGATATTCCACTTCAAACCTACTTCCGTATCAACAACGAAAATACAGGTCAGTTCGAACGTACCTTGATTATCGTTGATGAGGGAGCAAGCGTCCATTACGTAGAAGGATGTACAGCACCAACTTATTCTAGCAACAGCTTGCACGCTGCCATTGTAGAAATCTTTGCCTTGGACGGAGCTTATATGCGCTATACAACTATCCAAAACTGGTCAGATAACGTTTATAACCTAGTAACAAAACGTGCCAAAGCATTGAAAGATGCGACTGTTGAGTGGATTGATGGGAACTTGGGTGCTAAAACAACCATGAAATACCCATCTGTTTATCTGGATGGAGAAGGGGCCCGTGGTACCATGCTTTCGATCGCCTTTGCTAATGCTGGTCAACACCAAGATACGGGTGCCAAGATGATCCATAACGCTCCACACACAAGCTCCTCTATCGTGTCTAAATCCATCGCTAAAGGCGGAGGCAAGGTGGACTACCGTGGACAAGTAACCTTTAACAAGAACTCTAAGAAATCTGTTTCTCACATCGAGTGTGATACCATTATCATGGATGACTTATCAGCATCAGATACTATTCCATTTAATGAAATTCACAACTCGCAAGTTGCTTTGGAGCACGAAGCCAAAGTATCTAAGATTTCAGAGGAACAACTCTATTACCTCATGAGTCGTGGTTTATCAGAATCTGAGGCAACCGAGATGATTGTCATGGGATTTGTCGAGCCCTTCACAAAAGAACTTCCAATGGAATATGCAGTTGAGCTGAACCGCTTGATTAGTTATGAAATGGAAGGTTCAGTCGGATAAATCCAAAAAGGAGAAGCAAATGGGATTCTTAAAAAAATTATTTGGTAATGTTGAAAAAGCGAATAAAGGTGAAATTCCTGTCGAGGAAATTGTTCCACCTTTTACAATTGATTTAGCAGAAGAAGCAGATGATTATTGGAGACAAATGGAACAAAACCTCTTGATAAACGCTGTAAAAGCTGCTGGTGGTCCTGAGACAGTAGAACGTGCTTTTGTTCTTGCTAATTTCAAGGAAAATCAAGAAACCTTTGAGCTCTTTTATCAGGTAAATGGTCAACTTCTTTCATGGAGAGAGATGGATGCGACTGTTGTTGATAAAATCAGCAATCAACTCCTTCCGCAAGCGACAGAAGTAGCGCGTGCAGTAAATGAAAATTATGAAGAGGCAAATGTACCAGTAATCCAGTACGCTATGCTTCAGTTTGAAACTGCAACCATGGCTTGGTTTGGTCGGAAGCTGACAACAGCTTCTCCAGAAGCACAACTGACTTTTGAAGAATTGGTATCTGGTTGGCGCGCTATTTTGGAACAAGAAGTTCCAAATCGTCCTTTAGATAGTGACCGTCCCTTCCCTTACTTTGAAGTTTAAAAAATCCCAAATCCCCAAAAACTTTCAATGGAGTATACTGTTGAGCTTAATCGCTTGATGAGTAACTAATTGAAAGAATTACTGGGTAAAAATGCAAATTCTGAACAGGAATCCTTTCTGTTCAGAATTTTTTTAAAAAAGAACCTAATAAATATTCACAAAACTGCTTTTATATGGTAAAATAAAACAATTACATTTAGTGGAGATGAAGAATGAATATTTTTAGAACCAAGGATATTAGTCTGAGACAGACAGAGATGCATCGCCATTTGAAATTGTGGGATTTGATTCTTTTAGGAATTGGTGCTATGGTGGGGACGGGGATTTTCACCATTACAGGAACAGCAGCAGCCACCCTAGCTGGTCCATCACTAGTGATTTCCATTGTGATTTCTGCCCTGTGTGTTTCTCTATCTGCCCTCTTTTTCGCAGAATTTGCCTCTCGTGTGCCTGCAACTGGTGGTGCTTATAGTTACCTCTATGCGATTCTAGGAGAATTGCCAGCCTGGATTGCCGGTTGGTTGACCATCATGGAATTCATGACGGCTATATCGGGTGTGGCGTCTGGCTGGGCAGCTTACTTTAAGGGCTTACTCAGTAATTATGGGATCTCCATGCCCCAAGCCTTAAATGGCACTTTTAACCCTGAACAAGGTACCTATATTGACCTTTTACCTATTTTGGTGCTTGCTTTGGTAACAGGAGTAGTCTTATTGAATTCAAAGGCAGCCTTGCGCTTTAATTCGCTTTTAGTAGTCTTGAAATTCTCTGCTCTCGCCCTGTTTATCCTAGTTGGTATTTGGTACATCAAACCTGAAAATTGGTCGAATTTTGCTCCTTTTGGCTTTGGCCAGATTTATGGAGGAAGCACTGGGATTATGGCAGGTGCATCTTTGATGTTCTTTGGATTTCTCGGATTTGAGTCTATTTCCATGGCAGTTGATGAAATCCAAAGCCCGCAAAAAAATATTCCTCGCGGAATTGTCCTTTCTCTGACAATCGTCACCATTCTCTATGCTTTGGTAACCTTAGTATTGACAGGGATTGTTCACTACAGTAAGCTCAATGTGGACGATGCAGTAGCATTTTCATTACGGAGTATTGGTATCGGCTGGGCGGCAAATTATGTTTCACTTGTAGCCATTCTAACCCTGATAACCGTATGTATCTCCATGACTTATGCTTTGTCTCGGATGATTTATAGCTTAGCACGTGATGGACTTTTACCTCAAAGTTTCAAACAATTAAGCAAGACTAGTCGAGTTCCTAAAAATGCGACCCTCTTAACAGGAGTTGCTTCAGCCATTGCTGCAGGAGTCTTTCCTCTAGCCAGTATTGCAGCCTTCTTAAATATTTGTACGCTAGCTTATCTCATTTTGCTAGCCTATGGAATAATAAAACTCAGAAAGGATAAGGGTATGCCAAAAGAGGGAGAGTTTAAAACACCCTTGGTGCCACTTTTGCCAATTCTTTCCATTCTTATCTGTGTTTCCTTTATGCTTCAATATAGTCTAGATACCTGGATCGCCTTTGGCATTGCTCTTCTAGTTGGTCTAGTCATTTACTTTACTTATGGGTTCCGCCATTCAACCCTCGCAGAAGAAGAATAAAAGCTGGGAATTCCCAGCTTTTTTAATCTTTCACATAAGTAAATCCTTCACCCAGAATTTCATGAGCCTCAGTGATAGTGATAAAGGCTTGAGGGTCGATTTTGTGAATCATATCTTTCATTTTAACGATTTCGTTCCGACCTACGATACAGTAGATGATTTTTAAATCCTTTTTGCTGTAGTAGCCTTGACCAGATATAAAGGTAACGCCACGTCCGAGTTCATCGTTAATCTCTTTGGCCAATTGATCAGGATATTGGGTAATAATCATAAATCCTTTACCAGCATAACCCCCTTCACCGATCAAGTCAATAACACGAGCGATGATAAAGTCAAATAAGAGGGTATAGGTAACTAGACGAAGGTCCTGGAAGATAATCAAAATCAACATTAGGATAAAAAAGTCAATCCCAAAGAGCAATTTACCAATCGAAATATTGGTGTATTTGTTGAGGATACGGGCAACGATATCAGAGCCACCAGTGGTTCCACCAGCATTAAAGATAATTCCTAAACCAACCCCTAGTAAGACTCCTGAGACTAAAGCGACAATGATGAGATCTCCTTGCAAGTCGATATGCAAAGGAATGCGCTCAAAGATTGCTAGCCAAATGGAAAGTGAAATAGATCCTAGAAGGCTGGAGTAGAGGGTCTTAGGTCCAAATATCTTCCAAGCCAGGATAAATAAAGGGATATTAATCAAGAGGTTCATCAATGAGACAGGAATCTTAAAAAGATAGTAGGTAATCAAGGTAATACCTGTCGCCCCTCCCTCAAATAAATGATAAGGAACAACAAAGTAAGTAAGACCGAAGGCATAGATAGCAGCTCCAAAAATAATAGTGATAATCGGTTGAAGTTTTCGAATCATGGCTGTTCCTCACTTTTCTATAGATAGATTATACCAAAAATTCAGTTCTTTTCATCGGATCACTTATGATTTTTTATCATTTTTTTGATATAATAAAGGAGAAAATCCCAATCCTATCGAGAAGAATAGAAAGATTGAATTATGACACAAGTAAAAATTGTAACGGACTCTTCTGTTACTATCGAACCAGAAGTAGTTAAAGAATTAAATATCACTGTTGTCCCTCTATCAGTTATGATTGATAGTGTGCTTTATTCGGATGCAGATTTGAAAGAGGGAGAATTCCTTCATCTTATGCAACAAAGTAAGAATCTGCCTAAAACAAGCCAGCCACCTGTAGGAGTGTTTGCTGAGGTCTTTGAAGAACTAGGTAAAGATGGCAGTCAAATTATCGCCATTCACATGTCCCATGCCTTGTCTGGAACTGTAGAAGCTGCTCGCCAAGGGGCAAGCCTCTCAACTGCTGATGTAACGGTTATTGATAGTTCTTTTACAGATCAAGCAATGAAGTTCCAAGTTGTTGAAGCCGCAAAACTTGCTAAAGAAGGTAAAGATTTAGAAACGATCTTAGCTCATGTAGAGGACGTCAAAAATCATACAGAACTCTATATCGGTGTTTCGACGCTAGAAAACTTAGTTAAGGGTGGTCGTATTGGACGTGTGACAGGATTACTAAGCTCACTCTTGAATATTCGTGTAGTAATGCAGATGAAAAACCACGAACTCCAACCAATCGTCAAAGGACGTGGAGCGAAAACTTTCAAAAAGTGGCTTGAGGAATTAACCGAGACTCTTTCCAAAAAATCAGTTGCTGAGATTGGAATTTCCTACGCTGGAACGAACGAATGGGCGAATGAGATGAAGGCATTATTACAACCTTATGTTGAGAAGCCAATATCTGTATTGGAAACTGGCTCTATTATTCAAACTCATACTGGAGAGAATGCTTGGGCGATTCTAATTCGCTACAATTCCTAAAAAAATAGAGAAAAAATGGTCAAAATAGTGTTTTTGACTTGACCTATAGTCGATTTTAGGATATGATTATATTTGTTAATTAGAAATTATTTGGAGGATTTGTTAACATGGCAAACAAACAAGATTTGATCGCTAAAGTAGCAGAAGCTACAGAATTGACTAAGAAAGATTCAGCAGCAGCAGTTGACGCTGTATTTGCAGCAGTAACTGAATACCTTGCAGCTGGAGAAAAAGTTCAATTGATCGGTTTCGGTAACTTTGAAGTTCGTGAGCGTGCTGCACGTAAAGGTCGCAACCCACAAACTGGTAAAGAAATCAAAATCGCAGCTTCTAAAGTTCCAGCATTCAAAGCTGGTAAAGCTCTTAAAGACGCTGTTAAATAATGAATTTAAAAAAGCCTATTGTATCAAGCTTCATTGCTTGGTCGATAGGCTTTTTTTGTTGTTTTGGGGTATTTTTGGGGCAAAAAAAAGAAAAAGGTTCTCACGTATGAGAACCTTCTTTTCATTAGTTTTTAGAAGCTGCTTGGAATTCAGGGTTTTTCCATGCTTCATCAATGATAGCTTGCAATTCTTTAGCTGATGCTTGCATTTTTTGAGTTTCAGCATCATTCAATGGGATGTTTACTGGACGAACGATACCGTGCGCACCAACAACAGCTGGTTGACCGATAAAGACGTTTTTAACACCGTATTGACCTTCTTGGAAGACTGAAAGTGGAAGTACTGCATTTTCGTCATCAAGGATTGCTTTTGTGATACGAGCAAGTGCTACAGCTATACCGTAGTATGTAGCTCCTTTTTTGTTGATGATTGTGTAGGCAGCGTCACGAACTCCTTCGAACAATTCAATCAATTCAGATTCTTGAACGTTTTGAGTGTCTTTAAGGAATTCTTCAAGGTTTACACCAGCGATGTTAGCGTGTGACCAAACCGCAAATTCAGAATCTCCGTGTTCACCCATGATGTAGGCGTGAACTGAACGAGCATCAACATCCAATTTTTCAGCAAGTGCTTGACGGAAACGTGCTGAGTCAAGTGAAGTACCTGAACCGATAACACGTTCTTTAGGGAATCCAGAGAATTTCCAAGTTGAGTAAGTCAAAACGTCAACTGGGTTAGCTGCAACAAGGAAGATACCATCAAAACCTGATTCAACAACTTGTGTTACGATTGATTTGTTGATAGCCAAGTTTTTACCTACAAGGTCAAGACGAGTTTCACCTGGTTTTTGAGGAGCACCTGCAGTGATAACAACAAGGTCAGCGTCTGCACAGTCAGCGTATTGTGCAGCGTAGATTTTTTTAGGTGAAGTGAAGGCAAGGGCGTGGCTAAGATCAAGCGCATCACCTACAGCTTTTTCGTGTAATTGAGGAATTTCGATAATTCCAAGCTCTTGTGCAATTCCTTGGTTAACAAGTGCGAAAGCGTAAGATGAACCTACGGCACCGTCACCAACAAGGATCACTTTTTTGTGTTGTTTAGTTGAAGTCATTATCTAAACATCTCCTTCATTTTTTTAGGGGAATCCCCAGACACTTTCATTCTATCACTTTTAAAAAGCTTTGTCACGAATATTCTATTCGGTTATCGATGTAAACGTTTTAGCGATTTCCAAAGGCTGAAATGAAGGACAAATTATGGTATAATATATCTAATTACTAATAGTGAAATGAGGCATTTATGAATGCAGGATAGAAATTTAGTGAATGTCAATCTGACAAAGGAGATGAAGACCAGCTTTATCGACTACGCCATGAGCGTTATCGTCGCGCGGGCCCTTCCTGATGTTCGAGATGGCTTAAAACCTGTTCACCGTCGTATTCTTTACGGAATGAATGAACTAGGTGTTACACCAGACAAACCTCATAAAAAATCAGCCCGTATTACAGGGGATGTTATGGGTAAATACCACCCGCACGGAGATTCCTCTATTTACGAAGCCATGGTTCGTATGGCCCAGTGGTGGAGCTACCGTTACATGCTTGTTGATGGGCATGGAAACTTTGGTTCTATGGACGGGGATGGTGCTGCCGCGCAACGGTACACTGAGGCACGTATGAGCAAGATTGCTCTTGAAATGCTTCGTGATATCAATAAAAACACAGTTGATTTCGTAGATAACTACGATGCTAACGAACGTGAACCCTTGGTTTTGCCAGCTCGTTTTCCAAACCTTTTGGTCAATGGGGCAACTGGTATCGCTGTTGGGATGGCAACCAATATTCCACCTCACAACTTGGGTGAAACCATTGATGCAGTGAAGTTGGTTATGGACAATCCTGAAGTGACGACTAAGGACTTGATGGAAGTCTTGCCTGGTCCAGATTTTCCAACTGGTGCTCTTGTCATGGGGAAATCAGGGATCCACAAAGCTTATGAGACCGGTAAAGGTTCTATTGTCCTTCGTTCTCGTACAGAGATTGAAACCACTAAGACGGGTCGTGAGCGTATTGTTGTAACGGAATTCCCTTATATGGTTAATAAAACCAAGGTACATGAGCATATTGTTCGCTTGGTTCAGGAAAAACGAATTGAGGGAATTACAGCTGTACGTGATGAGTCCAATGGTGAAGGCGTTCGCTTTGTAATCGAGGTTAAACGCGACGCGTCTGCCAACGTTATCCTTAACAACCTCTTCAAGATGACCCAGATGCAAACCAACTTTGGTTTCAACATGTTGGCGATTCAAAATGGTGTGCCAAAAATCTTGTCCCTTCGTCAAATTTTGGATGCTTATATCGAGCACCAAAAAGAAGTGGTCGTTCGTCGTACTCGTTTTGACAAGGAAAGGCAGAGGCGCGTGCGCACATCTTAGAGGGTCTTTTAATTGCACTTGACCATATCGACGAAGTGATTCGTATCATTCGTGCCAGTGAAACAGATGCGGAAGCGCAAGCTGAGTTGATGAGCAAGTTCAAGCTTTCTGAACGTCAAAGTCAAGCTATCCTTGATATGCGTCTTCGTCGTTTGACAGGATTGGAACGTGATAAGATTCAGTCTGAATATGATGAATTGATTGCCTTGATTGCAGATTTGGCTGATATTCTTGCCAAACCTGAGCGTGTGGCGCAAATTATCAAAGAAGAATTGGACGAAGTCAAACGCAAGTTTGGTGACAAGCGTCGTACGGAGTTGATGATCGGAGAAGTCTTAACTCTTGAAGATGAAGATTTGATTGAAGAAACGGATGTTTTGATTACCCTATCTAACAAGGGCTATATCAAACGTCTGGACCAAGGTGAGTTTACTGCTCAAAAACGTGGTGGTCGTGGAGTTCAAGGTACGGGTGTAAAGGATGATGACTTTGTACGTGAGTTGGTTTCGACCAGCACCCATGATCATTTGCTTTTCTTTACTAATAAAGGACGCGTATACCGACTAAAAGGTTATGAAATCCCTGAATACGGTCGTACCGCTAAGGGCTTGCCAGTTGTCAATCTTTTGAAGTTGGACGAAGGTGAGAGCATTCAGACCATCATCAATGTTGAGTCTGAACGTAGTGATGACGCCTATCTCTTCTTTACAACTCGTTACGGTATTGTGAAGAGAACCAGTGTTAAAGAGTTCGCTAATATTCGTCAAAATGGACTTAAAGCCTTGAATCTCAAGGATGAGGATGAATTAATCAATGTCTTGCTGACAGAAGAAGATACCGATATCATCATTGGTACCAAGTTTGGTTATTCTGTTCGCTTTAATCAGTCAGCTGTTCGTGGCATGAGCCGTATCGCGACAGGTGTCCGAGGAGTTAACCTTCGTGAAGGAGATACTGTAGTTGGTGCTAGTGTCATCACTGATCAGGATGAGGTCCTTATCATCACTGAAAAAGGTTATGGTAAACGTACACTTGCTACTGAATACCCTACTAAAGGCCGTGGCGGTAAAGGGATGAAGACAGCCAATGTTGCTGAGAAGAATGGTCCTCTGGCAGGTCTCCTCACTGTTAAGGGGGATGAAGACCTGATGATTATCACGGATACAGGGGTCATGATTCGAACAAACGTTGCCAATATTTCACAAACAGGACGCTCAACTATGGGAGTTAAGGTGATGCGTCTAGACCAAGATGCCAAGATTGTGACCTTTACAACGGTTGCTGCGGCAGAAAAAGAAGAAGTTGGGACTGAAATTGAAACAGAAGGTGCAGAATAATGTCTCATAAAAAAACGAAAAATAAAAAGAGTAAGAAAAATAAGCGCAGAAATCTATTTATCAATATTTTAGCGGGTTTCTTAATTCTTCTTTCCCTAGCCTTGATTTTTAATTCAAAGATTCGCGATATCTTTTTGATCTGGAATACCAATAAATACCAAGTCAATCAAGTCACTAAGGAAAATATAGATGAAAATTTAAAATCCGAGGGAAATTTTGATTTTGACTCTGTTAAGTCTATTTCATCTGAAGCTGTATTGGCTTCTCAATGGGATGCCCAAAAGCTTCCAGTTATCGGTGGCATTGCTATTCCTGAAGTAGAAATCAACCTGCCTATTTTCAAAGGTTTGGATAATGTAAACTTGTTCTATGGAGCAGGGACCATGAAACCTGACCAAAAAATGGGAGAAGGGAACTATTCTCTAGCCAGTCACCATATCTTTACTGCTGAAAATGCCAGTCAAATGCTCTTCTCACCTTTGGTCAATGCCAAAGCAGGTATGAAAATTTACCTGACGGATAAGGATAAAGTTTATACTTATGAGATTACAGAAGTTAAACGTGTTACACCAGACCGTGTAGATGAAATCGAAGATCGTGATGGCGTAAAGGAGATTACTTTGGTTACTTGTGTTGATTATAATGCGACTGAACGTATAATCGTCAAAGGAATCTTTAAAGAATCAAAAGCTTATTCTGAGACTTCTGAGGATATTTTGAAGGCCTTTAATCAACCGTATAGACAACGTTATTAAGAATGAATGAACCAGTGAAGTGCTATTTCACTGGTTTTTTATGTCAACAAATAGGTTCAAAATAGTTCTTGTGAAAAAGGATAAGAAGGCTTAGGATAAAGATTTTTAAATAAATATTTTAGAATTTTACAGAAAACGCTTTCTAGAAAACAAGAATTATGTTATAATTATCACAAATAAAAGTTTAGGAGTTTTTTATGGTCTCTTCAGAATTTATTTCAAAGATTGAATTTGCTTGTAAGAAGAAAGAAAGTCTTTATAGCCAAAGTAAGTTTAAGTATGCGATTCGTTCCATGTTTGCAGGTGCTTTTCTAACATTTAGTACGGCTGCGGGTGCAGTTGGGGCTGACTTGATTAATAAGATCGCACCAGGCAGTGGACGCTTCCTCTTCCCATTCGTTTTTGCTTGGGGATTGGCCTACATTGTTTTCTTGAATGCTGAGCTAGTAACTTCAAATATGATGTTTTTGACAGCTGGTAGTTTCTTGAAAAAAATCTCATGGAGAAAAACAGCTGAGATTTTACTATACTGTACCTTATTCAACCTTATCGGAGCTTTGATAGCAGGTTGGGGCTTTGCCCACTCAGCAGCCTATGCAAATCTAACACATGATAGCTTCATTTCAGGGGGTGTTGAGATGAAGTTAGGTCGTTCCAATGAGCTAGTCTTGCTTGAAGGTATTTTAGCCAATATCTTTGTAAACATTGCCATTCTTTCATTCGTTTTGGTGAAAGACGGTGGCGCCAAACTTTGGCTTGTCTTATCAGCGATTTACATGTTTGTATTCTTAACAAACGAACACATTGCTGCGAACTTTGCTTCTTTTGCGATTGTTAAGTTTAGTGTTGCAGCTGATTCTATCGCAAACTTTGACATTCCGAACATCCTTCGTCACTGGGGTATAACCTTTGTCGGAAACTTTATCGGAGGAGGTCTCTTGATGGGCTTACCATACGCCTTCCTCAATAAAAACGAAGATACTTATGTCGATTAAAGAAATGAGCACGAGTTAATCGTGCTTTTTTGTTTGATGTGTATGACTAGTCATAGTTGTTCCTTATATCAAAATATAGAAAAACTGTATTGGAAAAGGCTAACCCAAGATGATACAATATACCTAATGAAGCTATTTGGAGGTCGTCTTATGACTCGTGATTTTAAATTTGAAACCCTACAATTGCATGCAGGGCAAGTCGTTGATCCAGCGACCAAGTCTCGTGCAGTACCGATTTATCAAACAACATCCTTCGTTTTTGATGACACGCAGGAGGGTGCAGATTTGTTTGCTTTGAGAAAACCAGGCAATATCTATACTCGTATCACAAATCCTACAACAGCAGCCTTTGAGGAAAGAATCGCTGCTCTTGAAGGTGGTGTTGGAGCACTAGCGACAGCATCTGGTATGGCTGCACTTACTTATACAATTCTTGCCCTTGCTCATGCGGGTGACCATGTGGTGGCTGCGTCAACTATTTACGGTGGGACTTTCAATCTCTTGAAAGAAACCCTTCCTCGTTATGGAATCACAACCACCTTTGTCGATGTGGATAATTTGGAGGAAGTAGAAGCAGCTATCGGTGACAATACCAAACTTGTCTTGATTGAAACCTTAGGGAATCCCTTGATTAACATTCCTGACTTGGAAAAATTGGCTGAGATTGCGCATAAACACCAGATTCCTCTCGTTTCTGACAATACTTTTGCCACACCATATTTGATTAACGTTTTCTCTCACGGTGTCGATATTTCAGTCCACTCAGCGACTAAGTTTATCGGTGGACATGGTACGACTATTGGAGGAGTGATTGTCGATAGCGGTCGTTTTGACTGGGCAGCTTCAGGGAAGTTCCCTCAATTTGTTGAGGAAGACCCAAGCTACCATAACTTGAGCTATACTCGTGACGTGGGTGCTGCAGCCTTTATTATCGCTGTTCGTGTTCAATTGCTTCGTGATACAGGTGCTGCCTTGTCACCATTTAATGCCTTTCTCTTGCTCCAAGGGCTTGAAACTCTCTCTCTTCGTGTTGAACGTCATGTGCAAAATGCAGAGAAAATTGTTGATTTCCTTGTCAACCATCCTAAGGTAGAAAAAGTCAACTATCCAAAACTTGCTGACAGTCCATATCATGCCTTGGCTGAGAAATATTTGCCAAAAGGTGTTGGTTCAATCTTTACCTTCCATGTCAAAGGTGGAGAGACAGAAGCACGCAAGGTCATTGATAATTTGGAAATCTTCTCTGACCTTGCAAACGTTGCAGATGCCAAATCTCTTGTTGTCCATCCTGCGACAACCACTCACGGTCAGTTGTCAGAAAAAGATCTAGAAGCAGCAGGTGTCACACCAAACCAAATCCGCTTGTCTATCGGTCTTGAAAATGTAGAGGATTTGATTGAAGATTTGCGTTTAGCCTTGGAAAAAGTATAAAGTAAGACAGATAAATAATTCGTAACTAATTATTAAATAAACTATATAAGGCTAGTACTATCTAGTCTTATATAGTTTATTTTGCTATAATAGTTTAAAATATGATTAGTATTATTGTTATGAGATTGTTAGAGAATATTAAGTAAACTTTAAGACGAACATAGAATCATTAAGAAAGGCAAGGAAACTACTTGTCTCTAAAAATTAACTTTCTTTTTCAACTCAAGAAGGTTTAGGGGATGGACGTTTGATTCAGGAATAGTAATAATAATCAAATGGAGCTAATCAGAATTAAATTATAGATGTAGAAGAAATTAGTCCTGAATTTGACTTATAAGATTCAGTTAAATCAATTAGTTTCAAATAAAATGAAAAATTTTTAAGAACTTAGAATGGTTGGAAAGTTTCCCGTTTTATCACTTAATGGTGTTGTGTTAAGAGTGATTATGTGAAATTGTTAAAAAGTAAAGTTTGATTTTGAAAAAAATAATTATAAATAAAAGGAGAAATTCTAAATGAGCCATTGCCATTCTGAACATAAAGAAATTAGTAATAATGTTCATACATTTTATATCGGATTTGATTTAGATGATTTTGGCAAGATTTCACAAGTAAAAAAGAAGTTTTATGACGAATTGTTTGACGACATTGCTTCTTTTGCTTTCGGATCACATAATGTAATGAAGAGAATCAAAGAACCTCAGGATATTTCTAAAGTTCAGAGGGAAGCATTGAGAAAAATGTATAATATACCAGAATTACAAGAAGCTAGTAGGTACTATCTTGAATCAGATTTAGTAGAGGATAAGTATCTTAAGCGTGGTGAGTTTGGAGAATTGCTTTTATATCATCTGCTACATGAATATTTTAATGCTGATGCTTTAATTTCAAAAATCTATTTCAAGGATAGCATGGGGCTACCAGCGCATGGTTTTGATGCAGTTCACGTAGATTCTGATAATCAAATCTTGTGGATTGGAGAATCTAAATTATATTCTGAATCTAGTTCTGCTATTGATGCTTTGATGAAAGATTTAGAAGAACATTTTAGAATATCATTTTTTGATTCTGAGTTTGTTATTATAGAAAATCGTGTTCATGATAGCGACATAGAACTTGATGATTTTATGAAAAAATTAATTAATCCCCAAACAAAAGTTTTAGATAAACTTGCTAATATCAATATTGCATTATTTGCTGGATTTGATAGCAAGTCATTGCAAGAGTTTGAAGATGAAGAGTCATTTAAGAAAAAATTAGAATCAGAGATTAATATTTTAGAAAAAAAAGCGTTAAAAAAAATAGAAGAGCATCCGTGGAATGAGCATTTAAATATTTTTTTATTTTTATTTCCCATTGACAACAAAAAAGAATTTGTCAAAGATCTACATTTAAAATTAAAAGGGGCGCAGCAAGGATGAAAAATATTAAAGAAATTCTAAAATATTCTGAGTTAAAAAATTATGAAGAAAATTTTGAACTTATTAAATATATTTCTAGTATTATTGATACATCTGATGCTAGAAAAGTAATAATTCATATCTTAGATATTTGGGAAAATGTAAATAATAACGCAAAAGAAATGTGGATTGATTTGATTGGAAGAGCAGGATTTTATCCGTATTATATTGAAAAAGTTTGTCAAGAAGAGCAATTAACTCTGTCACTTCAGGATCAAATAAAAACAGAATTTTTTAAATCTGATTATCTTCCAAATATATATTTTCATCAACAGCAAAAAGAAATAGAAATAGCTTTATCCAATGGAAATAATATAGCTGTAAGCGCGCCAACTAGTTTTGGAAAAAGCTTACTTATCGAAGAGATTGTAGCAAGAAAACAATTCTGTAATATCTTAATTATACAACCAACTCTTGCATTAATTGATGAAACAAGAAAAAAACTATCAAAGTATAAAGGAGATTATAATTTAATAATTAATACTCGTCAAATAGTTCTTGAGAAAAATATTTTTATTTTAACAGCTGAACGAGTGTTAGAATTTCCAAATCTTCCCAATATAGATTTTTTTGTCATTGATGAATTTTATAAAATTTGTAATCGTCTAAATGATAGTAGAATTGATTCTTTGAATGTTGCGTTATTAAGAGTTATGAAACATAATACCCAAGCAATGTTCTTAACTCCTACTGTAGATTCTTTATCGGAGGCTTTCCGAGAAAGGTATAAAGTTGCTTTTTTTAAAACAGATTATGCTTTAGTAAATACTAATGTCATCGAGGTTAGGAATAGAAATAATAATTTATTATCTGGTAACTCTAAAAAAAATAAATTATTTAAAATGCTATATAAACAAGAAGAATCAAGTATTGTATATGTAAAATCTCCGAATGAAGCCTATAAACTTGCCAAAGAATATGTAGACTATTTACGCAAGAATAAGATTGAGACTGAAAATAAAAAATTAGATATATTTGAATGGATTGATAATAATATATCTCCTAATTGGCAATTAAAAGAAATGTTAGAACATGGTGTAGGGGCACACAACGGAGCACTCCCAAGGCATGTAGTAACTTCAGAAATTGATTTATTTAATAAAAAGAAAATTAAAGTACTTTTTGCAACGGTTTCATTGATTGAAGGCGTGAACACAGTTGCGAAAAATATGTTTGTATATAGTCAACATAAAGGTGATAATAAAATTGACTTTTTTGATTTTGCAAATATACGTGGTCGGGCTGGTAGAATGAATGAACATTTCACTGGAAATGTTTATGTGTTTATTGATGAAATTGCAGATGAACATCTCACTATTGATGTACCTAGTGTTGATCAGAATCCTGTGTCAGATGAAATTTTAATTAATATTTCAAGTAACGAAGTGAAAGATATTGAACGAAAACAGAGATTAGAAGATGGTTTAGATAATGAAATCTTAGAAATTATTAAGAATAATCTTATTTCAGTAGAAGGTCAGAAGTCTTTGTATCGCTTTATAGAAAAAGAGCAAAAAACTGGTGGAATAGATTATTTAAGGTGGGATGGTATACCTAGTTATGATAAATTATGGCAAACTCTTTACTTAGGATATAAATTTTTGAAATCAAATGATAGAATCGGTTTTGTACAAAGTAGAGCTGTAATGTCGCTTAAATTTGTCAATCTATCATTAAGAAAAGTTATTGAAGAACAGTATAAATACTATTTGTCTGAAAAAAGAAAAGATCCTTTAAATAGTGCCATTGATTTTGTTTTGAAATTTCAAAAAACAGAAGCTGGGTACGAAATACCTAAAATTTTATCTGTGATTGATTCTATACAAAGACATGTATTCAATAAATTAGGTTTGCCTGCTGGGGACTATTCTGTATTTGCCTCTTTATTAGAGAATGAACAGATTGATGAAAGATTACAATTTTTAATTGATTATGGTGTACCAAGCTCAGCTGTAAAAAAAATTAGAAATATACCTGATAATCTTATTGAAGATTCTCATATAATACAATATCTAAGAAGAAATTTATCTCTTATAATTAGGAATTTGATTCCTTATGAAGCAAATTTATTAGAAGAAGCAATACGGTAGATATGAAAAAGACCCTAAAGAAGTAGATTAGGTATATTTTATTTTGAATAACACGAGGTACCCCCTATGAACGAAATCAAATGCCCCAACTGTGGGGAAGTCTTTACAGTAAATGAGAGTCAGTATGCCGAACTCTTGTCTCAAGTGAGAACGGCAGAATTTGATAAGGAACTGCACGATCGCATGAAGCAGGAGCTAGCCTTGGCTGAGCAAAAGGCTATGAATGAGCAACAGATTAAACTAGCTCAAAAAGACCAAGAAATCGCGCAACTGCAGAGTCAAATCCAAAACTTTGATACAGAGCAAGAGTTGGCTAAGAAAGAGGTTGAACAGACAAGTCATCAGGCCTTATTAGCAAAGGACAAGGAAGTGCAGGCCTTGGAAAACCAATTGGCGACCTTGCGTTTAGAGCATGAAAACCAACTGCAAAAGACTCTCTCTGATTTAGAAAGAGAGCGTGATCAGGTCAAAAACCAGCTCCTCTTGCAGGAAAAGGAAAATGAGTTATCTTTGGCTTCTGTTAAGCAAAATTACGAAGCTCAGCTCAAGGCAGCTAGTGAACAGGTCGAGTTCTATAAGAATTTCAAAGCCCAACAATCCACAAAAGCTATCGGGGAAAGTTTGGAACAGTATGCAGAGAGTGAGTTTAACAAGGTTCGTAGTTTTGCCTTTCCAAATGCCTACTTTGAGAAGGATAACAAGGTCTCTGCGCGTGGATCTAAGGGAGACTTTATCTTCCGTGAATGTGATGAAAATGGAGTGGAAATTATTTCCATCATGTTTGAGATGAAAAACGAAGCGGATGGGACAGAGAAAAGGCACAAGAATGCGGACTTCTACAAGGAATTGGACAAGGACCGTCGGGAGAAAAACTGCGAATATGCGGTTCTGGTGACCATGCTAGAAGCAGATAACGACTACTTTAATACAGGGATTGTTGATGTCAGTCATGAGTATGAAAAGATGTATGTGATTCGTCCCCAGTTCTTTATCCAGTTGATTGGTCTCTTGCGAAATGCTGCGCTTAATTCTTTGAAATATAAGCAAGAGTTGGCACTTGTCCGTGAACAAAACATTGATATCACTCACTTTGAGGAAGATTTGGATGCCTTTAAACTAGCCTTTGCCAAGAACTACAATTCAGCTTCAACTAACTTTGGTAAAGCCATCGACGAAATTGATAAGGCTATCAAACGCATGGAAGAGGTTAAGAAATTCCTAACCACATCCGAAAACCAACTCCGCCTCGCCAATAACAAATTGGAAGATGTTTCAGTAAAAAAATTGACCCGAAAAAACCCAACTATGAAAGCCAAGTTTGATGCGCTGAAGGGAGAGTGAGAAAGCAACAGATGAACGGTATTATTAACTTAAAAAAAGAAGCGGGGATGACTTCGCATGACGCGGTTTTTAAACTGCGTAAGATTTTGGGAACAAAGAAAATCGGTCATGGTGGGACCCTGGATCCGGATGTAGTGGGTGTTTTGCCTATTGCGGTGGGCAAGGCGACCCGCATGGTCGAGTTTATGCAGGATGAGGGCAAGGTCTATGAGGGGGAAATCACTCTCGGCTATTCAACGACGACCGAGGATGCTAGTGGGGAAGTAGTCGCAGAAACTCCTGTTTTGTCGCCCTTGGATGAAACCACTGTCGATGAAGCGATTGCGAGTCTGACTGGGCCTATTACTCAGATTCCACCTATGTACTCGGCTGTCAAGGTCAATGGTCGCAAGCTCTATGAGTATGCGCGTGCAGGTCAGGAAGTGGAGCGTCCAGAACGTCAGGTGACCATTTATCAATTTGAGCGGACGAGTCCGATTTCTTATGAGGGCGAACTTGCACGATTCACTTTTCGTGTGAAATGTAGTAAGGGGACTTATATCCGTATCTTGTCTGTTGACTTGGGAGAGAAGCTGGGTTATGCGGCCCATATGTCTCACCTAACACGTACCAGTGCTGCAGGTTTGCAGTTAGATGAGGCTCTTACCTTGGAAGAAATTGCCGAAAGAGTTGAGGCTGGTCAACTTGACTTTCTCCACCCTCTTGAGATTGGTACAGGGGACCTTGTCAAAGTTTTCCTAAGTCCAGAAGAGGCTACAGAAGTGCGCTTTGGTCGTTTTATCGAGCTAGACCAAACGGACAAAGAATTGGCTGCTTTTGAAGGTGATAAATTGCTTGCCATTTTAGAAAAAAGGGACAATTTCTACAAACCAAGAAAGGTTTTTGGCTAGTCTAACTGGAGTGTGGGGATGGATTTGTTTCCCCTAGACTATCCAAACCAGACTATAAATTTTGAAAAAAATATGATAGAATAGACGACGGATAAAAAAACGGAGGATAGCATGCAAAATAGACCAATCATTATCGGAGTGACAGGTGGTTCTGGTGGAGGAAAAACCAGTGTTTCAAGAGCCATTTTATCGCATTTTCCTGATGAAAAGATTTCCATGATTGAGCATGATTCATACTACAAGGATCAGTCTCACTTGACCTTTGAAGAGCGTGTCAAAACCAACTACGACCATCCTTTTGCTTTTGATACAGACTTAATGATTGAGCAAATTAAGGAATTGTTGGCAGGGCGCCCGGTGGACATCCCGACTTATGACTATACAGCGCATACACGGAGTAGCAAGACCTATCGTCAGGAGCCTCAAGATGTCTTTATCGTTGAGGGAATTTTGGTCTTGGAGGACAAGCGTCTGCGCGATTTGATGGATATCAAGATTTTTGTGGATACAGATGATGACGTGCGTATTATTCGCCGGATCAAGCGTGATATGGAGGAGCGTGGACGTAGCCTTGACAGTGTCATTGAGCAGTACTTAGGTGTAGTTAAACCTATGTACCACCAGTTTATCGAGCCGACTAAGCGTTATGCCGATATCGTCATTCCTGAGGGAGTCAGCAATACCGTTGCTATCGACCTTTTGACGACCAAGATTGCAAAGATTTTGGAAGAAGCGCGAAACAGTAAATAATCAGATGAGGAGGCCTAGCCTCCTTTTTCTATTTTTCCTTTAGTTTCAGTAGGAAAAAGGTGATTTTTAAGCATGTTTTTGGTATAATAATACCCATGGAAAAGCAAGAAAATGAATAGTAGGTGGAGATGGAAAAGTATTTATCGGTAACAACTTTGACCAAGTATCTGAAAATGAAATTCGATAAAGACCCTTACTTGGAACGGGTCTATTTAACTGGTCAAGTTTCCAACTTTCGTAAACGACCTACTCACCAATATTTCTCCCTAAAAGACGACCATGCAGTCATTCAAGCGACCATCTGGTCAGGGATTTATCAAAAATTGGGTTTCGACCTCGAAGAGGGAATGAAAATCAATGTGATTGGGCGTGTGCAAATCTATGAACCCAGCGGGAGCTACTCTATCATCATTGAAAAAGCTGAGCCTGATGGGGTTGGGGCGCTCGCGATTCAGTTTGAACAACTCAAGAAAAAATTGACGGAAGAAGGTCTATTTCAAGAGAGATTCAAGCAACCTCTTCCCCAATTTGCTAAGCGAATCGGTGTGGTAACCAGTCGCAGTGGAGCTGTTATTCGAGATATTATCACGACCGTCAGCAGACGTTTTCCAGGTGTTGATATCCTTCTCTATCCGACCAAGGTACAAGGTGATGGAGCTGCGGAGGAAATTGCTCGAAATATTGCGCGTGCCAATCAACGTGAGGACCTAGATGTTCTCATCATTGGTCGTGGTGGGGGTTCCATCGAGGATCTCTGGGCTTTTAACGAAGAGATCGTGGTACGGGCTATTTTTGAATCTCGTTTGCCAGTTATTTCTAGTGTTGGGCATGAGACGGATGTGACCTTGGCAGACTTTGTGGCCGATCGTCGTGCTGCGACGCCAACAGCTGCAGCTGAACTGGCAACACCTGTAACCAAGTTGGATCTTTTGACTCATTTGCAAAATCAAGAAAAACGGATGTCAACAGCAGTCCGAAATGTCCTATCTAAGAAACAAGAAGCTCTGAAAAAATGCAGTCAGTCTGTGATTTTTAGACAGCCAGAGCGCTTGTATGATGGTTATTTGCAACGGTTAGATCAACTACAACTACGCTTAAAACAAAGTTTGCGAACACAGATTTCTGATAATAAACAGCTAGTTCAAGCAAGGACGCATCAACTAGTCCAATTATCACCTGTTACCAAAATCCAACGCTATCAAGATCGCTTAAGCCAGTTGGACAAGCTCCTACGTAGCCAAATGGCGCTGGTTTATGATGCCAAGGTTGCTGAAGTGAAGCGACTTTCAGAAGCTCTGCTGATGTTGGATACCAGTCGAATCGTGGCGCGTGGTTATGCTATTGTCAAAAAGGAAGAGTCCGTAGTAGACTCGGTTGAGAGTTTGAAGAAAAAAGACCAAGTGACGCTTTTGATGCGAGATGGTCAAGTAGAATTAGAGGTTAAAGATGTCAAAACAAAAGAAATTTGAGGAAAATCTAGCAGAACTGGAGACCATTGTCCAAAGTTTAGAAAATGGTGAAATCGCTTTGGAAGATGCGATTGCCGCCTTTCAAAAGGGAATGGTCTTGTCAAAAGAGCTCCAAGCGACGCTGGACAAGGCTGAAAAGACCTTGGTTAAGGTCATGCAAGAAGACGGAACAGAAAGTGATTTTGAATGAAGAAGCAAGAAAAATTAGCTCTTGTCGAGTCTGCCTTGGAAGATTTTTATGGAGACCAGCAGTTTGCCTCTAGTTTGCGAGAGTCCGTTCTCTATTCCATTCATGCTGGGGGCAAGCGTATTCGGCCTTTTCTCTTGTTGGAGGTTCTGGAAGCCTTGCAAGTCGCTATTAAACCAGCACACGCGCAGGTAGCTGCGGCCTTGGAAATGATTCATACAGGAAGCTTGATTCATGATGATCTTCCTGCCATGGATGATGACGATTATCGTCGAGGGCGTTTAACCAATCATAAGAAATTTGGCGAAGCGATGGCAATATTGGCAGGAGACGCTTTGTTCCTAGATCCCTATGCCTTGATCGCGCAGGCAGATTTGCCAAGTCAGATCAAGGTGGACCTGATTGCCAACCTATCCCTTGCTTCAGGAAGTCTAGGCATGGTAGCAGGTCAGGTTTTAGATATGGAAGGCGAACACCAGCACTTGTCCTTGAAAGAACTTCAGACCATTCATGCCAATAAGACTGGAAAATTGCTAGCCTATCCCTTCCAAGCAGCAGCTATCATAGCAGAATTAACGCCTGAAATCCAAGCAAAACTAAAAACTGTGGGTGAATTGATTGGGCTGGCCTTTCAAGTTCGAGATGATGTGTTAGATATGACCGCTAGTTTTGAGGAAATCGGCAAGACTCCGCAAAAGGATTTACAGGCAGAAAAGTCGACCTATCCAGCCTTGTTGGGCTTGGAGGAGGCTATATCCTTTTGTAACCAAACTTTGGATCAAGCCGAGGCTAAATTAGAAGAAATTGCCCAGCAAGTCAGCTTTGAAACAGCGCCGATTGTGAAAGTAGTAGAAAGTTTGAGAATCAATGACTAAGGAAAGAGTGGATGTACTAGCTTATAAACAGGGCTTGTTTGAAACACGAGAACAGGCTAAACGCGGTGTCATGGCTGGTCTAGTTGTAGCAGTCCTCAATGGGGAGCGTTTTGACAAGCCAGGAGAGAAAATCCCAGATGACACTGAGCTAAAACTCAAAGGTGAAAAACTCAAGTATGTTAGCCGTGGTGGTTTGAAATTAGAAAAAGCCTTGCAGGTCTTTGGGTTGTCAGTTGATGGAGCGACCACGATTGATATCGGTGCTTCCACTGGAGGATTTACTGACGTCATGTTGCAAAATGGTGCTGAGTTGGTCTTTGCAGTCGATGTTGGCACCAATCAGTTGGCTTGGAAATTACGCCAAGACTCGCGGGTTGTCAGCATGGAGCAGTTTAATTTTCGTTATGCTGAAAAGACTGATTTTGAGCAGGAACCAAGCTTTGCCAGTATTGATGTGAGTTTCATTTCCCTCAGTCTGATTTTGCCTGCTTTGCATCGTGTCTTGGCTGATCAAGGTCAGGTGGTGGCACTTGTCAAACCCCAGTTTGAAGCAGGTCGTGAGCAGATTGGGAAAAATGGAATCATTCGAGATGCTAAGGTTCATCAAACTGTCCTTGAATCTGTCACTGCTATGGCAGTTGAGCAAGGTTTTTCAGTGCTTGGTTTGGACTTTTCTCCCATCCAAGGTGGACATGGAAACATCGAATTTCTGGCATATTTGAAAAAGGAAGAGGGAGCAAGTAATCAAGTTGCCCCTGAAATAGAAAAAGTTGTAGAGAGAGCACATAGAGAATTTAAAGATGAATAAAAAAGAGAGACTTGAAAAAATTAGAAGATTTGTTACGGATTATCAAATCGGGACTCAGGAAGAAATCGTTGAGCATTTGAAGGAAGCAGGTATTTCTGCTACCCAAGCCACTGTCTCAAGGGACATCAAGGAGCTTGGGATTGTTAAAATTCCTTTGAAGAACAACACCTATATCTATGAGTTGCCAAAATCAATCGTCAAAAGCTTGCAGTTAGCTGAGGACAATATTGTGAGTTCTGAGTTAATGGGAAATATGATCAACCTTGCTGTCATTCCTGGAAATACTATTTTTGTGAAGAGTCAGTTGGTCGAAGCATTTCCTGAACAGATTTTTAGCTGTCTAGCTGATGATGATTCTATCTTAATTGTAGCTAGAACAGCAGAGGCAGCTGAAGAAATTGTTGAACAAGTCAAAAAATGGTAGGTCAGTATGTTACTTGAAATTTCGATAAAAAACTTTGCCATTATTGAGGCGATTTCGCTCAATTTTGAA
Organism: Streptococcus sp. HMSC072D05; assembly: GCF_001815805.1. GTDB lineage: Bacteria > Bacillota > Bacilli > Lactobacillales > Streptococcaceae > Streptococcus. The sequence continues at coordinate 604,086 of NZ_KV822038.1, read as the reverse complement.
AAGGGTATGACTGTTTTGACCGGGGAAACGGGTGCTGGAAAGTCTATCATTATCGACGCTATGAATCTCATGTTGGGGGCTCGTGCAACGACAGACGTTATTCGCCACAGTGCGCCAAAGGCAGAGATTGAGGGGCTTTTCTCGGTTGAAAATAGTCGCCTTTTACAGGAACTTTTTGAAGAGCAAGGTTTAGAATTGGGTGATGAGATTATCATCCGCCGGGAAATTTTGCAAAATGGTCGTAGTGTTAGTCGCGTGAATGGTCAGATGGTCAATCTTTCTGTCTTGCGTGCCATTGGGCAACACCTTGTGGATATCCATGGTCAGCATGACCAAGAGGAGTTAATGCGTCCTCAACTGCACATCCAGATGTTGGATGAGTTTGGTGATACAGCTTTCTTGGACTTGAAGGAGACCTATCAGACGAGCTTTGATGCCTATCGCAAAATGCGCAAGCAGGTTTTGGAAGTCAAGAAAAACCAGCAGGAACATAAGGCTCGTATTGAGATGTTGGAATTTCAAATGGCAGAGATTGAGGCAGCGAACTTACAGGCTGGTGAAGACTTAGCTCTCAACCAAGAACGAGATAAACTCCTCAATCATAAAAATATTGCGGATACGCTAACCAATGCCTACAGTATGCTGGACAATGAGGAATTCTCCAGTCTTGCTAATGTCCGTTCAGCCATGAATGACATGGAAAGTGTTGAAGAATACGACCCTGAATACCGTGAAATTTCAAGTTCTCTGTCTGAGACCTACTATGTTTTAGAAGATATTACAAAGCGTTTGGAAGATATTATTGAGGACTTGGATTTTGATGGCAATCGTCTCATGCAGGTTGAAAATCGCTTAGACCTTATAAATACTATTACCCGCAAGTATGGTGGAACTGTGGACGATGTCCTGCTTTATTTTGCCAAGATTACGGATGAGTACAATCTCTTGACTGGAAATAATCTTTCTTCCGAAGATATGGAAGCAGAACTCAAGAAATTGGAAGTTAATCTTGTTGATTTGGCAGGTCAGCTTGCATCTGCTCGCCATGATTTGGCCCAGCAGCTTGAAGCCGAGATTAAGCAAGAATTGCAAGATCTCTATATGGAGAAGGCTCAATTTCAGGTTCGCTTTAGTAAGAGTAAGTTCAGCCGTGAAGGAAATGAAGCAGTCGAATTTTACATTTCCACCAACCCAGGTGAGGACTTTAAGCCCTTGGTCAAAGTTGCATCTGGTGGGGAATTGTCTCGTCTCATGCTAGCTATTAAGTCTGCCTTTTCTCGTAAGGAAGGTAAGACTAGTATTGTCTTTGATGAGGTGGATACAGGAGTCTCAGGTCGTGTTGCCCAAGCTATTGCGCAGAAGATTCACAAGATTGGCCAACATGGTCAGGTTTTAGCTATTTCTCACCTACCGCAAGTAATTGCGATTGCAGATTACCAATTCTTTATTGAAAAGATTAGTGACGAACATTCAACAGTATCGACAGTTCGTCTCTTGACTTTAGAAGAACGAGTAGAGGAAGTTGCTAAGATGTTAGCAGGAGAGAATGTAACAGAAGCAGCCCTTACCCAAGCGAGAGAATTATTGCAAACGAGGGAGAAATAAATGACGGACTATTATGTAATTGGAGATGTTCACGGGAAAGCAGGTATGCTAGAAGATCTGCTCAAGACCTGGGATGGTCAAACTCAGTTGCTCTTTCTAGGAGATTTGATTGACCGTGGTGAAGACAGTCGCCGTGTTCTAGAAATGGTCAAAGACTTGGTCGACAATCAAGGAGCTATTTGTTTATCAGGTAATCATGAGTATATGTTTCTGACTTGGCTCGATGACCCAGAAGAAAGCTATGACCATTATCGTCGCAATGGTGGAGATACAACTATTAACTCTATTTTAGGTCGTCCCTTGGATGCACCAGTTGATGGCGTAGAAGATGCCAAGCGTGTTGCGACTGAAGCAGCAGATTTGGTCGAATTTATTCGTCAAATGCCATTTGTAGTAGAGACAGACAAGTATATCTTTGTTCATGCGGGTATTGATTTGACCTTGGATGATTGGCATGAAACGACTGATTACAAGAAAGTCTGGCTCAGAAAACCATTCCACGAAGCGGCTAACCATACTGGAAAAACTATTGTCTTTGGGCATACACCGGTTTATGGTTTGCTCAAGCAAGACCGAGGTACAGCTGAGCTTTGGATAACAGAGGATGGCAAGATTGGTATGGATGGAGGAGCTGTATATGGTGGTGTCCTTCATGGAATCATCTTTACTGACCAAGGAATGACAGAACACCACTTTATTGAAAATGATGGCTTTATTGCCGAAGATTAGTACTCCTAGCAGGGTATGGTCTTGTCAAAATGTTAAAAACAATTTATAATTAATAGATACCCTGAAAGGAAGAGCAGCATGAACTTAGAAGAATTAAAGAAACGACAGGAGAAGATTCGAAACTTCTCTATTATCGCCCATATTGACCATGGGAAGTCAACGCTTGCAGACCGTATTTTGGAGGCAACTGAGACGGTTTCTAGTCGTGAAATGCAAGCCCAACTTTTGGATAGTATGGATCTTGAGCGTGAGCGTGGGATTACCATTAAACTCAATGCCATTGAGCTCAATTATACTGCAAAAGATGGCGAGACCTATATTTTCCACTTGATTGATACACCTGGGCACGTGGACTTTACCTATGAAGTGTCACGTTCGCTCGCTGCCTGTGAAGGGGCGATTTTAGTAGTTGACGCTGCACAAGGAATTGAGGCACAAACTCTTGCCAACGTTTATCTAGCATTGGACAATGATTTGGAAATTCTGCCAGTCATTAACAAGATTGACCTACCAGCAGCCGATCCTGAGCGCGTGCGTACGGAGATTGAGGATGTCATTGGACTGGATGCTAGTGAAGCAGTCTTAGCTTCTGCCAAAGCTGGTATTGGTATTGAAGAAATTCTCGAACAAATCGTGGAAAAAGTGCCAGCCCCAACTGGTGATGTGACGGCGCCACTCAAGGCCTTGATTTTCGACTCAGTTTATGATGCTTATCGTGGGGTTATCCTCCAAGTTCGTGTCATGGACGGAGTTGTTAAACCTGGCGATAAGATTCAACTCATGAGCAATGGCAAGACTTTTGATGTGACGGAAGTTGGTATTTTCACACCGAAAGCAGTAGGGCGTGATTTCCTAGCGACTGGTGACGTTGGTTATATTGCGGCTTCCATCAAGACAGTTCAAGACACGCGTGTCGGAGATACAGTGACCCTAGCAAGCAATCCTGCAGCTGAACCGCTAGATGGCTATAAGCAGATGAATCCTATGGTCTTTGCAGGTCTTTATCCAATCGAATCAAACAAGTACAATGACCTTCGTGAAGCCCTAGAAAAGTTGCAGCTCAACGATGCCAGTCTGCAATTTGAACCAGAAACATCGCAGGCGCTGGGATTTGGTTTCCGTTGTGGATTCCTTGGCCTTCTCCATATGGATGTTATTCAAGAGCGTTTAGAGCGCGAGTTCAACATTGATCTCATCATGACAGCACCGTCTGTTATCTATAAAGTTAACCAAACTGACGGTGAATCTATGGATGTGTCTAACCCGTCTGAATTCCCAGACCCAACCAAGATTGCGACTATTGAAGAGCCGTATGTTAAGGCGCAAATCATGGTACCACAGGAGTTTGTTGGGGCAGTTATGGAATTAGCTCAACGCAAACGTGGGGACTTTGTGACCATGGACTATATTGATGACAATCGTGTCAATGTTATCTATCAAATTCCACTTGCTGAAATCGTCTTTGACTTCTTTGATAAGCTTAAGTCTTCGACGCGTGGTTATGCAAGCTTTGACTATGAATTGTCAGAGTACCGTCCATCTAAGCTGGTCAAAATGGACATCCTTCTCAATGGAGACAAAGTTGATGCCCTTAGCTTTATCGTTCACAAGGACTTTGCCTACGAACGTGGGAAACTCATCGTGGATAAGCTCAAGAAAATCATCCCTCGTCAACAATTTGAGGTGCCGATTCAAGCAGCTATTGGGCACAAAATCGTGGCTCGTACTGATATCAAGGCCCTTCGTAAGAACGTACTTGCCAAGTGTTACGGTGGTGACGTTTCTCGTAAACGCAAACTCCTTGAAAAACAAAAAGCTGGTAAGAAACGCATGAAAGCTATCGGATCAGTAGAAGTCCCACAAGAAGCCTTCCTTAGCGTCTTGAGCATGGATGAAGAATAGAAATAAAAAAACTCTTGAAGATTTTTCAAGAGTTTTTGCTTTAAATGAGAGTGATAAAATCGGAAGCTAACAGAATCGATTAGGTTAGAATTTGACAGAAGTCCTTATTTTTCTTATAATGCAGATGTAAAGGTGGTAGGATGAAAAAATTATTAATTTTAGGTACTGTAGTTACTGTTAGTGCTTTTTTAGCTTCATGCTCCAATAAATCGCAAACAGCAACCGAAGAAAGTTCGACTGCGGTTGTTAGTTCTTCAAGAAGTCAGGAAACGAATAGCACTAGTTCTGCTGTTTCTGAAGCGAAAAAGGAAGAGACGCAAATCATCGGTTCGAATGAATATGGATTTGTCAAGGTACCCAAATCATGGGTTCGATTCCATGAAGTAGAAGGTGGAAATGATATACAGTATTGTGATGGAACAGATATCAACATTGTTACGCTGAATACCTTTAAGGCTGAGCAGTTCAATATCAGCGAAGAAGAATATGCTAAACTGGATGTTGTGACTGTCTCATCTAGTATTTTAACTTCCAAAGAACAAAGCTCTGATTTCAGTAAGGTTTGGGGCTCCAAATCGACCATTGGAGGCTATGAAGCCTATGTTGTCAATGCAATTGCTAAGTCAGGGAAATACCTCGTTACCTGGGTCTTCCGATCAAATGATGGTAAAATCCGCTATGTTTCACTTGAAGGGGATGGGGAAACTTTAAAAACAATCTTACCGATGGTTGAAAGTAGCTGGTCAACTACTAAATCTGAATAAAAGAAAAAAAGAAGATTCTTGGTCTTCTTTTTATTTTTTTT
>NZ_KV822038.1:530552-598945 GCF_001815805.1 Streptococcus sp. HMSC072D05 | reverse complement strand
TTTTTTTTACGAATAGATAGATGAGTAGAAAAGAAGAAATGGAGATGTTTATGAAGATTACAAACTATGATATTTACAAATTGAGAAAAGCTGGGCTGAGCAATCAACAAATTTTAACAGTTCTTGAATACGATGAGACTGTAGATCAGGAGCTCTTGCTAGGTGATATTGCAGAAATATCTGGGTGTCGTAATCCTGCTGTCTTTATGGAACGCTATTTCCAGATAGATGATGCACAGTTGGAGAAGGAGTTTCAGAAATTTCCATCCTTTTCTATTCTTGATGACTGTTATCCTTGGAATCTGAGTGAGATTTATGATGCTCCAGTGCTCTTGTTTTATAAAGGAAATCTGGATTTATTGAAATTTCCAAAGGTTGCTGTTGTAGGGAGTCGTTCATGTTCTAGTCAGGGAGCAAAGTCGGTCCAGAAAGTCATTCAAGGTTTGGAAAACGAGTTAATTGTGGTCAGTGGTTTAGCCAAAGGGATTGATACGGCTGCCCATATGGCTGCACTCCAGAATGGAGGAAGAACGATTGCTGTCATTGGAACAGGATTGGATGTTTTTTATCCCCGATCCAATAAACGTTTGCAGGAACACATTGGAAATCACCATTTGATACTTAGCGAATACGGACCAGGTGAGGAACCCTTGAAATTTCACTTTCCAGCTCGTAATCGCATCATTGCTGGACTGTGCCGTGGTGTGATTGTAGCAGAGGCAAGGATGCGTTCGGGTAGTCTTATTACTTGTGAGCGAGCTATGGAGGAAGGGCGTGATGTTTTTGCCATTCCAGGAAATATTTTAGATGGCCATTCAGATGGCTGTCACCACTTGATCCAAGAGGGAGCAAAGCTGATTAGCAGTGGTCAAGATGTGCTGGCTGAGTTTGAATTTTAAGGAGAAATTTGTTCACTCAGATAAACTTTTCTTCTATATATAGGACTTAGGTCTTGACAGCTATAGAAAAATGGTTTACACTTTATAAAGTTTATTACTTTGAAAAGGTGTGATAGTGTGGCTACGGCAACAAAGAAGAAAAAATCAACAGTTAAAAAAAATCTAGTCATCGTGGAGTCGCCTGCCAAGGCGAAAACGATTGAGAAATATCTAGGCAGAAATTACAAGGTTTTAGCCAGTGTCGGGCATATCCGTGATTTGAAAAAATCCAGTATGTCAGTCGACATTGAAAATAACTATGAACCGCAGTATATCAATATCCGAGGCAAAGGCCCTCTCATTAATGACTTGAAAAAGGAAGCTAAAAAGGCCAATAAAGTCTTTCTGGCGAGTGACCCGGACCGTGAAGGAGAAGCAATTTCCTGGCATTTGGCTCATATCCTTGATTTGGATGAGAATGATGCCAACCGTGTAGTTTTTAATGAAATCACTAAAGACGCAGTAAAAAATGCCTTTAAAGAACCTCGCAAGATTGATATGGACTTGGTCGACGCCCAACAAGCTCGTCGTGTCTTGGACCGCTTGGTAGGGTATTCAATTTCGCCAATTTTGTGGAAAAAGGTCAAGAAGGGCTTATCAGCAGGACGCGTGCAGTCTGTTGCCCTTAAGCTCATCATTGATCGTGAAAATGAAATCAATGCCTTCCAACCAGAAGAATACTGGACAATTGATGGAGTCTTTAAGAAGGGAACCAAGCAATTTCAAGCTTCTTTCTATGGTATGAATGGCAAAAAGATGAAATTGACCACCAATGAAGAGGTCAAAGAAGTCTTGTCCCATTTGACTAGTAAAGATTTCACAGTAGACCAGGTAGATAAGAAAGAACGCAAACGCAATGCGCCCCTACCGTATACGACTTCAACCATGCAAATGGATGCGGCTAACAAAATTAATTTCCGTACTCGAAAGACCATGATGGTGGCTCAGCAGCTCTATGAAGGGATCAATATCGGATCAGGTGTGCAAGGTTTGATTACCTATATGCGTACAGACTCGACTCGTATCAGTCCTGTGGCTCAGAATGAAGCGGCAAGCTACATTAACGACCGTTTTGGTAGCAAGTATTCCAAGCATGGTAGCAAGGTCAAGAATGCCTCAGGTGCTCAAGATGCCCACGAAGCCATTCGTCCATCTAGCGTCTTTAACACACCAGAAAGCATCGCTAAGTACTTGGACAAAGACCAGCTCAAACTTTATACCCTTATCTGGAACCGTTTTGTGGCTAGCCAGATGACGGGAGCTATCTTTGATACCATGGCTGTTAAGCTATCTCAAAATGGGGTTCAGTTTGCGGCAAATGGAAGCCAAGTTAAGTTTGATGGGTATCTTGCTATCTACAACGACTCTGACAAGAACAAAATGTTGCCAGATATGGCAGTTGGGGATGTGGTCAAGCAGGTCAATAGCAAGCCAGAACAACATTTCACCCAACCACCAGCTCGCTATTCGGAAGCGACTCTTATCAAGACCTTGGAGGAAAATGGGGTTGGACGTCCGTCAACCTACGCTCCGACCATTGAAACCATCCAAAAACGCTACTACGTTCGTCTGGCAGCAAAACGTTTTGAACCAACAGAGTTGGGAGAAATTGTCAATAAACTCATTGTTGAATATTTCCCAGATATCGTAAACGTGACCTTCACAGCTGAGATGGAAGGAAAACTGGATGATGTCGAGGTTGGAAAAGAGCAGTGGCAACGTGTCATTGATGAATTTTATAAACCATTCTCTAAAGAAGTAGCCAAGGCTGAATCCGAAATGGAAAAAATCCAGATCAAGGATGAGCCAGCTGGATTTGACTGTGAAGTTTGTGGCAGTCCAATGGTGATTAAGCTCGGTCGTTTTGGTAAATTCTATGCTTGCAGCAACTTCCCAGACTGCCGTCATACACAAGCGATTGTTAAGGAGATTGGTGTCGAGTGTCCAAGCTGTCATCAAGGACAAATCATCGAACGCAAAACCAAGCGCAATCGTATCTTCTATGGTTGCAATCGCTATCCAGAATGTGAGTTTACTTCCTGGGACAAACCAATTGGCCGTGACTGTCCAAAATGTGGACACTTCCTTGTGGAGAAAAAAGTCCGTGGTGGTGGTAAGCAGGTTGTATGTAGTAATGGCGACTACGAAGAAGAGAAAATTAAATAAAATGCAGAGTCCTGAAAATGAATTTCAGGCTCTTTTTTGTTGATGCTTGACAAATTTCCCCCTTGTATGCGAAACTAGAGGAAGAGTAATTTATCTAGGAGAAATCATGCGTATCATTTATCTCTGTATTGGCTTTATTTCACTGGCTTTAGCTGTTATTGGAGTTGTCCTACCACTTTTACCAACAACTCCCTTTCTTTTGTTAGCTATCGCTTGCTTTTCAAAATCTTCTAAGCGTTTTGAAGACTGGCTTTATCATACAAAGCTTTATCAGACCTATGTAGCTGATTTTCGGGAAACCAAGTCAATCGCGCGAGAACGCAAGAAAAAAATCATCGTTTCTATCTATATCTTGATGGGAATTTCTATTTATTTTGCCCCTCTTTTGCCAGTCAAAATCGGTCTGGGAGCCTTGACTGTCTTTATCACCTACTATCTCTTTAAAGTCATTCCTGACAAAGAATAGATAAAAATAGTAGTTATTTGCCTTGATAAAAATGAAAGCATATTTAAAATAATATGATATAATAAATTTAAAGAAAACATCAAGGAGAATCAAATGATTTACGAATTTTGTGCTGAAAATGTGACCTTGCTTGAAAAAGCGATGCAGGCTGGAGCTCGTCGAGTCGAACTTTGTGACAATCTAGCAGTAGGAGGGACAACACCAAGCTATGGAGTAACCAAGGCAGCTGTTGAACTGGCAGCTAACTACGATACGACCATCATGACCATGATTCGTCCACGTGGTGGCGACTTTGTCTATAATGACCTAGAAATTGCTATTATGCTAGAAGACATTCGTTTGACTGCTCAAGCAGGTAGTCAAGGGGTCGTCTTTGGAGCATTAACTGCTGATAAGAAGTTGGATAAGGCTAATCTTGAGAAGCTGATTGTCGCATCTAAAGGAATGGAAATTGTCTTTCACATGGCCTTTGATGAATTGAGTGATGAAGATCAGTTGGAAGCCATTGACTGGCTCAGCCAAGCCGGTGTCACTCGTATCTTGACTCGTGCTGGTGTGTCTGGAGACTTGCTAGAGAAACGTTTTGCTCACTATCACAGAATTTTGGAACATGCAAAAGGTAAAATTGAAATTTTACCTGGTGGTGGGATTGACTTGGACAGCCGTCAAACCTTTATCGACCAACTGGGTGTGACACAATTGCATGGAACCAAGGTTGTCTTTTAAAAAATAGAAAGGAACTGCTAGCTTTTGGTAGCAGTTTTCACTTATGTTTGAAATTTTTAAATCCTATCAGTTTAATAAAGAAAAAGCTCACGCCTATGGTTTTGTAGAAAATGGAGAAGTCTGGACCTATAGTTGCCAGATTTTGCAGGGTGAATTTTTCATGACAGTCTCCATCGCTCCTGATAATGTGAGTTTTCTTGTCTTTGACCAGGAAACGGGAGATCTCTATCCTCAAGTTCATATGGAAAGCATGCGGGGAAGTTTTGTCGGAAGTGTCCGTGAGGCTTGTTTGGAGATTCTTTACCAGATTCGGAAGGCATGCTTTGATGTACAGGATTTTATCTGCCCTCAGACTAAGCGTATCATGGCTCAAGTTCAGGAAAAGTATGGTAATCAGTTGGAGTATCTGTGGGAAAAGTCTCCTGATACAGCTGTATTGCGCCATGAAGGCAATCAAAAGTGGTATGCTGTTGTGATGAGAATCCCATGGGATAAGCTGGAAAAGGGGAGAGAAGGGCTAGTCGAAGCAGTCAACCTCAAACACGACCAAGTAGCTGACCTGCTTTCACAAAAGGGTATTTATCCAGCTTTTCATATGAATAAACGCTACTGGCTTAGTCTGGCACTTGATGATAGTTTGCAAGATGAAGAAGCGTTAGAACTCATCGAAAAAAGTTGGAACTTGACTGTGAAAAAATAAGAAAATTCGCTTGAGTTTTCAAATACTTTCAATTAGCAAAATATTCTTTACTGAAGAAATTTTCAGAAAATAATGGATTTTTTCTTGACAAGTGTTTTTAGCTATGCTAAAATACTAAACAAGATATCAAACGAAGGAGAAAGTCAAACATGAAAACAGCTAAGTTTAATCAATTTGCTTTGTTGTTGAGGTACTCGGGCTAGTGCAAAAGCATTAGTCCTGTTTGGCTTACCAAGCGGGAGTAAATCAACATCTCGCTTGGGCTTCTGAGCGAGATGTTTTTTTAAAACCACATTTGGAAAAGGGGAAATCTTATGCGTAAAGTTGAATTTTTTGATACAAGCCTTCGTGATGGGGAACAAACACCTGGTGTTAACTTCTCAATAAAGGAAAAAGTTTCCATTGCAAGACAGCTGGAGAAATGGGGAATTTCTGTAATTGAAGCTGGTTTTCCGGCTGCTAGTCCAGATTCATTTATAGCCGTTCAAGAAATTGCTAAAGTCATGAAAAAAACAGCAGTGACAGGATTAGCTCGTTCTGTAAAATCTGATATTGATGCTTGTTATGAGGCGCTCAAGGATGCCAAGTATCCCCAAATTCATGTCTTTATCGCTACCAGTCCGATTCACCGCAAGTATAAGCTCAATAAGAGCAAGGAAGAGATTTTAGAAGCTATCAAGGAACATGTTTCTTATGCACGTTCTAAGTTTGAAATCGTCGAATTCTCTCCTGAAGATGCGACTAGAACAGAGTTGGATTTCCTCTTGCAAGTCGTTCAAACAGCGGTCGATGCAGGTGCATCTTATATCAATATCCCTGACACAGTTGGCTTTACGACTCCAGAAGAGTTTGCACGTATCTTTGATTACTTGACTGAAAATATTAAATCAGATCATAAAGTTGTCTTTGGTGTTCACTGTCACGATGATCTCGGTATGGCAACTGCAAATACTTTGACAGCAATTAAACACGGTGCTGGACGTGTCCAGGGAACTATTAATGGTATCGGTGAACGCGCAGGTAATGTTGCTCTTGAAGAAGTTGCTGTTGCTTTGAAGATTCGTGAGGATTTCTTCCAAGCAACTAGTGATATTGTTTTGGATGAAACAATGAATACGTCTGAAATGGTTTCTCGCTTCTCTGGTATTCCAGTTCCTAAAAACAAGGCTGTGGTTGGTGGTAATGCCTTTTCTCACGAGTCTGGCATTCACCAAGATGGAGTCCTTAAAAATCCTCTCACTTATGAGATCATCACACCTGAATTGGTCGGTGTCAAGAGTAATAGCCTTCCACTTGGTAAATTGTCTGGTCGCCATGCCTTTGTTGAAAAACTAAGAGAACTGGCCCTAGATTTTACAGAAGAGGATATCAAACCACTCTTCGCTAAGTTCAAGGCACTAGCGGACAAGAAACAAGAAATCACAGATGCAGATATTCGAGCTCTGGTAGCTGGAACCATGGTTGAAAACCCAGAAGGCTTCCACTTTGATGATTTACAACTTCAAACTCATGCAGATAATGACATTGAAGCTCTCGTTAGCCTAGCCAATATGGATGGTGAGAAAGTCGAATTTAATGCAACAGGGCAAGGTTCCGTTGAAGCAATCTTTAACGCTATCGATAAGTTCTTTAACCAATCTGTTCGCTTGGTGTCCTATACTATTGACGCGGTAACGGATGGAATTGATGCTCAAGCTCGGGTTTTGGTCACTGTTGAAAACAGAGATACAGAAACCATCTTTAATGCAGCAGGTCTTGATTTCGATGTATTGAAGGCCTCCGCTATTGCCTATATCAATGCAAATACCTTTGTTCAAAAAGAGAATGCAGGTGAAATGGGGCATAGCGTTTCCTACCGAGACATGCCTAGTGTGTAAAGGAGAAGGCTATGACAAAGAAAATAGTAGCTCTAGCAGGGGATGGAATCGGTCCAGAAATCATGGAAGCTGGTTTAGCAGTTCTAGGAGCTCTAGCTTCAAAAACAGGTTTTGACTATGAGATAGATAGATGCCCCTTTGGAGGTGCAGGTATTGATGCTGCGGGGCATCCCTTACCTGATGAAACCCTCAAGGCATGTAGAGAAGCAGATGCTATTCTCCTTGCGGCTATCGGTAGTCCTCAGTATGATGGGGCAGCGATTCGGCCTGAACAAGGCTTGCTGGCTCTTCGTAAGGAACTCAATCTCTATGCCAATATTCGACCTGTTAAGATTTTTGACAGTCTCAAGCATTTATCACCTCTCAAACCCGAACGAATTGCTGGTGTAGACTTTGTCGTGGTACGTGAGTTGACAGGGGGGATTTACTTTGGAGATCATATTCTTGAAGAGCGCAAAGCGCGTGATATCAATGACTACAGCTATGAGGAAATAGAGCGGATTATTCGCAAGGCATTTGAAATTGCAAGAAATCGCAGAAAAATCGTTACTAGTATCGATAAGCAAAATGTTCTAGCGACTTCAAAACTCTGGCGCAGAGTAGCTGAGGAGGTTGCGCAAGATTTTCCAGATGTAACCTTGGAGCACCAGTTGGTGGACTCAGCTGCCATGATCATGATTACCAATCCTGCCAAGTTTGATGTCATCGTGACGGAAAATCTTTTTGGAGATATCTTATCTGATGAATCAAGCGTTCTATCAGGCACTCTTGGTGTTATGCCATCAGCCAGTCATTCTGAAAAGGGGCCAAGTCTTTATGAGCCTATTCACGGTTCAGCGCCTGATATTGCAGGTCAAGGAATTGCCAATCCTATCTCTATGATTTTGTCAGTTGCTATGATGTTGAGAGACAGTTTTGGACGTTATGAGGATGCAGAGCGTATCGAGCGTGCTGTTGAAGCTAGTTTAGCGGCTGGCATTTTAACAAGAGATATTGGAGGACAGGCTTCGACTAAGGAAATGACAGAAGCCATCATTGAAAGATTATGAAGATAAATGAAGGAATCACGCTTGCCCTCTTGATTTGGAATTTGCTGATTTTCTTGATTTATGGCATTGACAAATCCAAGGCAAGAAGAGGTGCTTGGCGCGTCCCAGAGAAAATCTTACTCATTTTAGCCCTTACTTGTGGTGGTTTTGGTGCCTGGTTGGCAGGAATCACCTTTCATCACAAGACTAGAAAATGGTATTTTAAAACAGTTTGGTTTCTCGGGATGGTGACCACGCTAGTAGCCTTATATTTTATTTGGAGGTAATGGATGGCAGGAAAATCAATTTTTGATAAATTATGGGACCGCCATGTCATCACAGGAGAAGAAGGGCAGCCCCAACTCATGTATGTGGACCAGCACTATATTCATGAAGTGACTAGTCCCCAAGCTTTTCAAGGATTACGAGATGCAGGCCGCAGATTGAGACGACCAGACTTGACATTTGGAACCTTTGACCACAATGTACCAACGGTCAACATCTATGATATTCGAGATGTTATTTCTAAGGCCCAAATTGATAAGCTTGCTGAAAATGTTGAGGAGTTTGGGATTGAACATGCGGCCCACGGTTCTGAAAAGCAGGGAATCGTTCACATGGTAGGTCCAGAAACAGGACGGACCCAACCAGGAAAATTCATCGTCTGTGGAGACAGTCACACAGCTACTCACGGAGCTTTCGGAGCTATCGCCTTTGGGATTGGGACCAGTGAGGTTGAGCATGTCTTTGCTACTCAGACACTCTGGCAAGTTAAACCCAAGAAAATGCTGGTAGAATTCACTGGTGTTCCTCAAAAAGGAGTTTATTCTAAGGATTACATTCTCGCCTTAATTGCCAAGTACGGCGTTGCCTGTGGTGTTGGCTATGTGGTGGAATATCGTGGGCAAGCAATTGATGCACTGACCATGGAAGAGAGAATGACCATCTGCAATATGTCCATCGAGTTTGGCTCCAAGATGGGAATTATGAATCCAGACCAGACTACCTATGACTATCTCAAGGGACGGGAATGCGTTCCCGAAGCTTTCGAGGAGGCGGTTGCTGACTGGAAGACGCTTGTCAGCGATGATGATGCTGTCTATGATAAGGTTATCCGGATGGATGTCTCAGACTTGGCTCCTATGGTGACCTGGGGAACCAATCCTGCTATGGGCGTCGACTTTGACAGTAGTTTTCCAGAAATTAAGGATATGAATGATGAACGAGCTTATCATTACATGAACTTGGAGCCTGGCCAAAAGCCAGCGGATATTGAACTAGGTTATATCTTTATCGGGTCTTGTACCAATGCTCGACTCAGTGACTTACAGCTGGCTGCGCGATTTGTCAAAGGGAAGAAAATTGCTCCCAACTTAACGGCTATCGTGGTTCCAGGCTCTCGTCCTGTCAAACGAGCTGCTGAGAAGTTGGGCTTGGATAAGGTCTTCTTAGATGCTGGCTTTGAATGGAGAGACCCAGGTTGTTCTATGTGCCTAGGGATGAATCCTGACAAGGTCCCTGATGGTGTTCACTGTGCCTCAACTAGTAACCGCAATTTTGAAGACAGACAGGGATTTGGCGCTAAGACTCATCTCTGCAGTCCAGCCATGGCAGCGGCAGCAGCTATCGCAGGGCGTTTCGTAGATGTTCGACAAATGCCAGAAGCCCAGTAAGGAGAGGATATGGAGAAATTTACAGTTTATACAGGAACGACCGTTCCTCTCATGAATGATAACATCGACACCGACCAAATACTCCCCAAGCAGTTTCTCAAGTTAATTGATAAAAAAGGCTTTGGTAAGTACCTCATGTATGCTTGGCGTTATCTGGACGATAACTATACTGAGGATCCAGACTTTGTTTTTAACCGACCAGAATACCGTAAAGCCAGTATTCTTATCTCAGGGGACAACTTTGGCGCAGGATCGTCCAGAGAACACGCAGCTTGGGCTCTGGCCGACTATGGTTTTAAGGTCGTGATTGCAGGTTCTTTCGGTGATATTCATTACAATAATGAACTCAATAATGGCATGTTGCCCATTGTTCAGCCTAGAGAGGTTAGAGAAAAGCTAGCCCAACTCAAACCGACTGACCAGGTAACTGTGGACTTGGAACAACAAAAAATCATCTCACCAGTTGGAGAATTCACTTTCGAAATAGATAGCGAGTGGAAACACAAGCTCTTAAATGGTTTGGATGATATCGGAATTACTTTGCAGTATGAAGACTTGATTGCTGCCTATGAAAAACAACGACCGGCCTACTGGCAGGATTAGAAAAATAGAAAAGGAAATATAGAACTATGACAAAACACATTCAATGGAACGGAACACTTTCACAAGAAGGCTATGACATTTTAAAAGGTGAGGGCGGATGTATCGTTTGCCCCACAAAAGTTGGTTACATTATCATGACGAGCGATAAGGCAGGTCTTGAACGCAAATTTGAAGCTAAAGAGCGTAACCGTAACAAACCAGGTGTTGTACTTTGTGGTAGCATGGACGAGCTACGCGCTTTAGCACAACTCAACCCAGAAATTGAAGCCTTCTACCAAAAACATTGGGACGAAGACATTCTCCTCGGTTGTATCCTTCCTTGGAAACCAGAAGCCTTTGAGAAACTCGAAGCTTATGGTGATGGTCGTGAAGAACTCATGACAGACGTTCGTGGTACTAGCTGTTTTGTCATCAAGTTTGGTAAAGCTGGTGAACAGTTGGCTGCTAAACTTTGGGAAGAAGGTAAAATGGTCTATGCCTCATCAGCTAACCCATCTGGTAAAGGAAACCGCGGTAAGGTGGAAGGTATCGGAGAACGTATCGAAGGAGCAGTGGATCTTGTCATTGAAGCAGACGACTATGTGGCATCTATCCAACCTGACAAAACGATTGAAACGCGCTACGAGCAAGGTGTAATGGTGTCAATGGTTGATAAAGACGGGAAACTCATCCCAGAACAAGGTGGAGCACGTTCAATCTCGCCAGCACCAGTCGTTATCCGTAAAGGGCTTGACATTGATAAAATCATGATGCACCTGTCAGATACCTTTAACTCATGGGACTACCGTCAAGGTGAGTATTATTAAGATTGAAGAAGAGGAAAGAGTCTAATCTCTCCTCTTTCTCTTGCTATTTATACAAGTAATTTCCGAACGATATGATTTGATTATTGAAAATATTTGACAAAAACTGTACTTTGGTTTATAATAAGTCAAGGAAACGTCGGGAAAAGGCGTAGGGATGCGCAAGCATAGGTAGGTCATTATAGAAGAAACGAGACAGCGATATGTTAAATGAATTTCCAATTTTTGATTATGAAGATATTCAGTTGATCCCAAATAAATGTGTCATTAAAAGCCGTGCAGAAGCAGACACGAGTGTCACACTTGGAAATCACACTTTCAAACTACCTGTTGTACCAGCAAATATGCAGACGATTTTGGATGAGAACGTAGCAGAGCAACTAGCTAAAGGCGGTTACTTTTACATTATGCATCGTTTTGATGAGGCTGGGCGCATTCCTTTTATCAAACGCATGCACGATCAAGGGCTCATTGCTTCCATTTCTGTCGGTGTCAAGGATTACGAGTATGATTTTGTTAGCCAACTCAAGGCTGATGCTCCTGAGTATATCACGATTGACATTGCTCATGGTCATGCGGATAGTGTGATTTTTATGATTCAACACATCAAGAAAGAATTACCAAATACTTTTGTCATTGCTGGAAATGTGGGGACACCAGAAGCTGTTCGTGAATTGGAAAATGCCGGTGCGGATGCTACTAAGGTTGGAATCGGTCCTGGTAAGGTTTGTATCACCAAAGTCAAGACTGGTTTTGGTACAGGTGGCTGGCAATTGGCTGCCTTACGTTGGTGTGCTAAAGCTGCGCGTAAACCGATCATTGCTGATGGTGGGATTCGTACTCATGGTGATATAGCCAAGTCTATCCGTTTCGGTGCCAGCATGGTCATGATCGGTTCCCTTTTTGCAGGACACATCGAAAGCCCAGGGAAAACGATTGAAGTTGATGGCGAACAGTTCAAAGAATACTATGGTTCAGCTTCTCAATATCAAAAAGGAGCATATAAAAATGTGGAAGGTAAGCGCATCTTACTGCCTGCTAAAGGGCATTTGCAAGACACCCTTACTGAGATGGAGCAGGACTTGCAAAGTGCTATCTCTTATGCAGGTGGACGAAAGGTTGCTGACCTCAAGCACGTTGATTATGTGATTGTGAAAAACTCTATCTGGAATGGTGATGCATCCCACTAATAGACGCATACTCCACCCATAAAAAACTTGTTATTAGAGCAAATTTCTGTTATAATAAGACAAGTTTCCACCCTTAGTGTAATGGATATCACGTAAGATTCCGGTTCTTGAGATGGGGGTTCGATTCCCTCAGGGTGGATGTAAATAGCCTAAGAAAGCCATATTTAAAGGCTTTTTTCTTTATATTGCCCCTAAAATTGAAAAGTTTGTTCTAAAAAATGCTCAAATCCCCTCTAGTCCTGTTTTAAAGTGACTCAGGGGGCTTTTTTTGATATAATAAGAAAGACTGTTATCAGTTAGAAAGAGGTTGGTATGAAAGAATTACAAACTGTACTGAAAGACCGTTTTGCAATCGAATTTGCGGATAAAAAGCTACTGGAAACTGCCTTTACTCATACGAGTTATGCCAATGAGCACCGCCTCTTAAAAATTTCACACAATGAGCGCTTGGAATTTTTAGGAGACGCTGTTCTGCAGTTATTGATTTCAGAATATCTGTATAAAAAATATCCTAAGAAACCGGAGGGAGATTTGTCTAAACTCCGTGCTATGATTGTCCGTGAGGAGAGTTTGGCTGGTTTTGCGCGTGATTGCCAGTTTGATCAGTTTATCAAGCTAGGAAAAGGGGAAGAAAAGTCTGGTGGGCGCAATCGTGACACCATTCTTGGCGATGCCTTTGAAGCCTTTCTGGGAGCGTTGCTTTTGGACAAGGATGTTGCTAGAGTAAAAGAATTTATCTATCAAGTCATGATCCCCAAGGTTGAAGCAGGTGACTTTGAAATGATTAAGGATTACAAGACGCACCTGCAAGAGCTGCTCCAGGTCAATGGAGATGTGGATATTCGCTACCAGGTGACCTCTGAAACGGGACCTGCCCATGATAAGGTTTTTGATGTAGAAGTTCTGGTTGAGGGCAAGAGCATCGGAAAAGGCCAAGGCCGTTCTAAAAAATTAGCAGAGCAAGAGGCCGCAAAAAATGCAGTTGAGAAAGGGCTGAATTCATGTATTTAAAGGAAATTGAGATTCAGGGATTCAAGTCCTTTGCTGACAAGACCAAGGTCGTCTTTGACCAAGGTGTGACTGCTGTCGTTGGGCCAAATGGATCTGGAAAATCAAATATCACAGAAAGTCTGCGATGGGCCTTGGGGGAGTCTAGTGTCAAGAGCCTTCGTGGTGGCAAGATGCCCGATGTCATTTTTGCTGGGACTGAAAGTCGGAAACCATTGAATTATGCTTCGGTTGTTGTGACCTTGGATAATGTAGATGGTTTTATCAAGGATGCGGGGCAAGAAATCAAGGTAGAGCGTCATATCTATCGTAGTGGTGATAGCGAGTATCGAATTGATGGCAAGAAAGTCCGTCTGCGCGATGTACATGACCTTTTCTTAGATACAGGTCTGGGACGGGATTCCTTCTCTATTATTTCCCAAGGGAAGGTTGAGGAGATTTTTAATTCTAAGCCTGAAGAACGTCGAGCTATTTTTGAAGAAGCTGCTGGAGTTTTGAAATACAAGACTCGTCGAAAAGAAACAGAAAGCAAACTGCAACAAACTCAAGACAATCTCGATCGCTTAGAGGACATTATCTATGAGTTGGACAATCAAATCAAGCCCCTTGCAAAACAAGCCGAGAATGCTCGTAAGTTTCTCGACTTGGATGGTCAACGCAAGGCGATTTATTTGGATGTACTGGTTGCCCAAATCAAGGAAAACAAGGCTGAACTGGAGCTGACCGAGGAAGAACTAACTCAGGTTCAGGAACTTTTGACTAGCTATTACCAAAAACGTGAAGAGTTAGAAGAGGAAAATCAAAGTCTTAAAAAGAAACGTCAGGATCTGCAAGCTGAAATGGCTAAAGACCAAGGGAGCTTAATGGATTTGACTAGTTTGATCAGTGACTTAGAGCGAAAACTAGCCCTATCCAAACTGGAATCTGAGCAAGTTGCCCTTAATCAACAAGAAGCACAAACCCGTTTGGCAACTTTGGAAGATAAGAGAAAGGCTCTAAGTAAGGAAAAGGCTGAAAAAGAAGCGAACTTGGAACAGTTAGAGGAAAGTCTAGCTGAAAACAATAAGGAACTCAATCATTTAGAAGCGGAATTGCTGGCTTTTTCAGATGATCCTGACCAGATGATCGAGCTCCTGCGTGAACGTTTTGTGGCTCTTTTACAAGAAGAAGCGGATGTCTCAAACCAGTTGACCCGCATCGAGAATGAACTAGAGAACAGCCGTCAGTTATCTCAAAAACAAGCAGATCAACTTGAGAAACTGAAAGAACAACTGGCTACAGCTAAAGAGAAGGCCAGTCAACAACAGGCTGAGCTTGAAACTGCCAAGGAGAAAGTTCAGAAATTATTGGCAGACTACCAAGCTAGTGCCAAGGAACAAGAGGAGCAGAAAGTTTCTTTCCAAGCCCAGCAGAGCCAACTCTTTGACCGTCTAGACAGTCTCAAAAACAAGCAGGCTAGAGCCCAAAGTTTAGAAAACATCCTAAAAAATCATAGTAACTTTTATGCGGGTGTTAAGAGTGTTCTTCAAGAAAAAGACCGTCTTGGTGGGATCATTGGTGCAGTCAGTGAACATTTGACCTTTGATGTGCATTATCAAACTGCTTTGGAGATTGCACTTGGAGCTAGCAGTCAGCATATCATCGTAGAAGATGAAAACGCGGCAACAAAGGCGATTGATTTCCTAAAACGTAACAGAGCTGGTCGTGCAACTTTTCTTCCATTGACGACTATCAAGGCACGTACAATATCTAGTCAGAATCAAGATGCTATCGCAGCAAGTCCAGGATTTCTGGGAATGGCAGATGAGTTGGTGTCGTTTGACAAGAGACTAGAAGCCATTTTTAAGAATTTGTTAGCTACGACGGCTATCTTTGACACCGTAGAACATGCGCGTGCCGCAGCTCGTCAAGTTCGTTACCAAGTTCGTATGGTGACACTGGATGGGACAGAGTTGCGCACAGGTGGTTCCTACGCGGGTGGTGCCAATCGCCAGAATAACAGTATCTTCATCAAGCCAGAGCTAGAGCAATTACAAAAAGAAATTGCTGAAGAAGAAGCTAGTCTGCGTTCGGAAGAAGAAAGTTTGAAGATACTGCAAGATGAGAAGGCGGTATTGACAGAAAGATTAGAAGCCATCAAATCTCAGGGAGAACAGGCTCGTATCCATGAGCAAGGCTTGTACCTTGCTTATCAACAAACCAATCAGCAAGTGGAAGAGTTAGAAACTCTTTGGAAACTTCAAGAAGAGGAATTAAATCGTCTTTCTCTAGGAGATTGGCAAGCGGACAAGGAAAAATGCCAAGAGCGCCTTGCTACCATTGCCAGTGAAAAGCAAAACCTGGAAACTGAGATTGAAGAAATTAAGTCGAATAAAAACGCTATTCAAGAACGATATCAAAACTTGCAGGAACAGATTTCTCAAGCGCGCTTGCTTAAGTCAGAACTGCAAGGACAAAAGCGGTACGAAGTGACTGATATTGAACGTCTAAGTAAGGAACTGGATAATCTGAATATCGAACAAGAAGAAATCCAGCGTCTTCTCCAAGAAAAGGTTGATAATCTTGAGAAGGTTGATACGGATTTGTTAAGTCAACAGGCGGAAGAGGCCAAAACTCAGAAAACAAACCTCCAGCAAGGTTTGATTCGCAAGCAGTTTGAGTTGGATGATATCGAAGGCCAGCTGGATGATATTGCCAGCCATTTGGACCAGGCTCGTCAGCAGAATGAGGAGTGGATTCGCAAACAAACACGTGCTGAAGCCAAGAAAGAAAAGGTCAGCGAACGATTGCGCTATCTACAAGCTCAATTAACTGACCAGTACCAGATCAGCTACACCGAGGCTCTAGAAAAAGCACATGAGTTGAAAGATCTCAATCTGGCAGAGCAAGAGGTTAAAGATCTTGAGAAAGCTATTCGCTCACTGGGTCCTGTCAACTTGGACGCTATTGACCAGTACGAAGAAGTTCACAACCGTCTGGACTTCCTCAATAGCCAACGAGACGATATTTTGTCTGCGAAAAACCTACTCCTTGAGACCATCACAGAGATGAATGATGAGGTTAAAGAACGCTTCAAATCAACCTTTGAGGCGATTCGTGAGTCCTTTAAAGTGACCTTTAGACAGATGTTTGGTGGAGGTCAGGCAGACTTGATATTAACTGAGGGCGACCTTTTAACAGCTGGTGTGGAGATTTCTGTTCAACCACCAGGTAAGAAAATCCAGTCACTCAACCTCATGAGTGGTGGTGAAAAAGCCCTATCGGCCTTGGCCTTGTTGTTCTCTATCATTCGGGTTAAGACTATTCCTTTTGTTATCTTGGATGAGGTAGAGGCGGCGCTGGACGAAGCCAATGTTAAACGCTTTGGGGACTACCTCAACCGCTTTGACAAGGACAGCCAGTTCATCGTTGTGACCCACCGTAAGGGGACCATGGCGGCAGCGGATTCTATCTATGGAGTTACCATGCAAGAATCTGGTGTGTCCAAGATTGTTTCGGTTAAATTAAAAGACTTGGAAGAAACAGTAGACTAGTTACCAAACGATAGCATCTCTTAGGAGGTGCTATTTTTTAAAACTCATAGCTTGAATTGTCTATCAAGGTCAGTTCAGGCGCAAAAAACGACATTTGGGATTTCCTCTTAGCGAAAAGACTTGCTCTATGATATAATAGTTTCATGATTACAACAGTACCTATTAAGAACGAAAAAGATATTGCAGTACCGGGAAAAACAGTCCTTGTACTAGGTTATTTTGATGGCATCCACAAGGGGCATCAGAAACTTTTTGAAGTGGCCAGCAAGGCTTCGATGAAGGACTATCTGCCAGTTGTCGTGATGACCTTTACAGAGTCGCCAAAACTTGCCTTACAACCTTATCAACCTGAGCTCATGCTTCACATCGTCAATCATGAGGAACGGGAGCACAAGATGAAGTGGCACGGAGTAGAGGCTCTTTTCTTACTGGACTTTAGTAGCAAATTTGCTAGTTTAACGGGTCAAGAATTCTTTGATACCTATGTTAGAGCTTTAAAACCAGCCATTATCGTAGCAGGATTTGATTACACCTTTGGCTCAGATAAGAAAACTGCGGATGACCTGAAGGACTATTTTGATGGAGAGATTATCATTGTTCCTCCGGTCGAGGACGAAAAGGGAAAGATCAGCTCCACACGGATTCGCCAAGCTATTCTTGATGGAGATGTCAAGGAAGTCAACCATCTACTCGGCACACCGCTCCCAACCCGTGGAATGGTCGTTCATGGAAATGCTCGTGGGCGTACTATCGGTTATCCAACAGCCAATCTGGTCCTAAGAGATCGAACTTATATGCCAGCAGACGGTGTTTACGTAGTCGATGTAGAAGTACAACGTCAGAGATATCGTGGCATGGCAAGTGTTGGGAAAAATGTTACTTTCGATGGAGAAGAGCCGCGTTTTGAAGTCAATATTTTTGATTTTTCAGATGATATTTATGGTGAGACAGTCATGGTCTACTGGCTAGACCGTGTCCGCGATATGGTTAAATTTGACTCCATCGACGAGCTCGTAGACCAACTCCAGAAAGACGAAGAAATTGCTCGGAACTGGAAGGATGAGGAGCAAAAGAGTTAAAAAAGTGAACCATATTTTATGTTCGCTTTTTTATTTTTAAAAGAAATCTTAATAGAGAGAAACTTAATTGAAGCTTGATTGAAAATCTGTTAAAATAGTGATATTCATAACTTTAAAACCAAAGAAAAGAGACTAGTATGATTACAGGCGAATTAAAAAATAAAATCGATCATCTGTGGGAAATGCTGTGGACTGAAGGAAATTCAAATCCTAAAAAATCACTTATGCAGGGGTATTTCGGTTAAGATTTGGGATGAGATAGCAGTTTTACACTATCATTGTAATTACCGTAGTTATTTATCATAATACTTCAAAGGAGGAAATCAGATGGTCGTAAAAACAAGAAAACAAGGAAATTCAATCACCATTACGATTCCAAGCGAATTCAATATTCCAAGTGGTGTTAAATACGAAGCGAAATTGCTACCAAGTGGCGAAATTATCTTTACTCCTGAAGAATTGGACCATCAGGTCTCTTATGTCTCTGATGATGCCTTTGACTTGAAATTGGATACAATTTTTGATGAATACGATGATGTTTTCAAAGCTTTGGTGGAAAAATGACAGTCTATTTAACAGAAAAGCAAATTGAAAAAATCAATGCTTTAGCAATTCAACGGTATTCTCCAAATGGGCAAATTCAAACAGTTAGTCCTTCAGCGTTAAATATGATTGTGAGGAAGAAGCTGTTGATATGTGCGTGACTATAGCGGTAGAAACTTTAACTGATGAAAAAATGATAAGCTACTCTAAATGGGTTTCTGAACATTCTATCAGAGAAAAGGTCAAAAAGTAAGATAGTATGCTGGATTAAAATGAGCATAAGAAAAAAATGAAGAGACAATATTAGAATTCTGTAATGCAGAAACTCTGATATTGCCTCTTTTTATTAAAACACACGATAGACATAAGGATTTTCTGGTTTGTCTACTTTTGTGAAACTCTCAACTTCCAGTGTTGGGAGTTTTTGTTTGAGTTCTTTATGGTAGTGGAGAGTCAGGGTTCCTCTAGCGGTGATCCAGGTATTGTCAGGATACTGGCGTGAGTTTCCCTTAGTTAGGAGTCCATATACACCAGAGTCTGCGATACAGTGGATAATCCCAAAGCGAAAGAGGAATTGGCTATCATCATGGCTAGGATCGTTATAGACAAAGCCTGTAAACTCGATTTGCTTTCCTTCAAACTCTTGTGGATAGTCATAGAGAACTTCCATGACCTCCATATAGTTTTCATCTGTAACCTGAATGGTTGGCTGTGAGAGGTATTTGTCAGCTGTTGTCCTCATTTCCTTTTCATAAGCAGACTTGGAAAAATAGGTACTAGTATCGGGTTTGAGGTATTGACTAGATGTACCTTCGCTTGCCTGAATAGCTGTGTCGATTCCCTCAGAGAGTGGGAAATGATAGCCTTTGGCAGATACGGTTCTCGAATCTAAACTTACTGTCGGAAAGGCAATTCCAATCAAGAGAGGTAGTGACAGTAACAGGATGCTGATTTGTCTAGCTTGACGACTTTCCATATGGCTGCGAGAGTTGATTTTCTTAATCCAAATGTAGAATTGGACCAGAGCCAACAGAAGAGAAAGGACCATTGAGATATAGACTAGATAGGAATAGTGGAGGTTGATGTAGTGGCTGAGCTTGCCAGATAGCTGTAGATACAGAGTTAGGACAAAATAGCCCAGTAAAATGATAAATCGAATCATAGCATCACCCCTATCATGTAAGAATAAAGCAAGACAAACACTGTCACAATGCCCATGAATTGCCAGATGAAGTGGGGTTTGAGATAGTGTTTCATCATGAGGAGATTTTTGATATCAAGCATGGGGCCGATGACTAGAAAGGCAAGGACAGGAGCGAGTCCAAAGCTCGAGAGGAGAGAAGCACCGATAAAGGCGTCTGCCTCGCTACAAAGTGAAAGGAGAAAGGCAAGAAACATGAGCAAGAGAATCGCAAGGACTGGACTAGCACTGATAGAGGTCAAGATCCGAGTCGGGACATAGACCTGCACGATAGCAGCAAAGAGACAGCCAAATATCAAGTAACGCCCCATATCGAAAAACTCGTCAATAGCCTGTATAAAGAACTGAAAGACCTTTCTAGCGGGACCCAAGTGTGAAAAGTCATGTTCATGGCAAGCGATAGGATTCTCTTTTTGAATGGGTTCCTTCCAGAAAAATCCTAGGAAAATCCCCAGAATCAAAGCAATCACAATAGCTCCCAGAGCTCGCAAGAAGGCAAGTTTTATTGAATTGCCAAAGGCAGAATATGTGGCGAAAAGAACGATAGGATTGATGATGGGAGCAGTCACCAGAAAAGGAACCGCTGTGTAGCTGGGCACTTTCTTTTCCAGAAAACGATTGATAATCGGAACGATACCACATTCGCAAGAAGGAAAGAGAAAGCCAATGAAGGTACCAAAAAAGATCCTCCCCCAACGATTGCGAGGGAGAAACTCATAAACTTTATCAGGTGTGATATAGACCTCAATCAATCCCGAAATGAGACTCCCAATCAAGACAAAAGGAAGGGCTTCAATCATGATGGAGAGAAAAATAGCTCCCGCTTGTAATACACTAGGAGGAAGAGATTGGAAAATCGTCATCTATTTTTTCTTCTCAACTTTTTCTTTTTTATCTTTGTCATCTGGAAAAGTGACTTGTGTTAAGTCAGGAAGTTTTGCGAATTCTTCAAACATCTTGTCCAAGTCATCCGTTTTTGTAAATTTAACAGCCATGGGCCTACCTCTTTTCTACATTCTACCTCTATTATACTATTATTTTCTTGAAAAGGGATTATTTTGATAATCAAAGAGGTAAAAAAGGGTAGGGCGAAACAAGGGCTGTTCCTTATGGTATAATAGGTATATGGATAAAAAATATGAAAAAATCTCCCAAGATTTGGGTGTAACCTTAAAGCAAATCGATACCGTTCTAAGTTTGACCGCTGAAGGAGCGACAATTCCCTTTATCGCCCGTTATCGCAAGGACATGACTGGTAGTCTGGATGAGGTAGCGATTAAGGCCATTATTGATCTGGATAAAAGTCTGACAAATCTCAACGATCGTAAAGAAGCTGTCTTAGCTAAGATTCAAGAACAAGGTAAGCTAACAAAGGAATTGGAAGAAGCTATCCTTGCAGCTGAGAAATTAGCAGATGTAGAAGAACTCTATCTTCCTTATAAGGAAAAACGTCGGACCAAGGCTACCATTGCCCGTGAAGCTGGACTCTTTCCTCTTGCTCGCTTGATTTTGCAGGATGTAGCTGACTTGGAGAAAGAAGCTGAGAAGTTTGTCTGTGAAGGATTTGCGACTGGTCAAGAAGCCTTGGCTGGTGCGGTTGATATCTTGGTCGAAGCCTTATCCGAAGATGTCAATCTACGTGCTATGACCTATCAGGAAGTGTTGAGACACTCTAAAATCACTTCGCAAGTCAAGGGTGAAAATCTCGATGAAAAACAAGTTTTTCAGATTTATTATGATTTTTCAGAGACAGTTGGCAACATGCAGGGCTATCGTACCTTGGCTCTCAACCGTGGGGAAAAATTAGGTATTTTGAAGGTTGGCTTTGAACATGCGACGGACCGTATCTTATCTTTCTTTGGTGCTCGTTTTAAAGTCAAAAATGCCTATATAGATGAAGTTGTCCAACAGTCAGTTAAGAAAAAGGTATTGCCTGCTATTGAGCGACGCATTCGGACAGAGTTGACTGAGAAAGCGGAAGAAGGGGCTATCCAACTCTTTTCTGACAATCTGCGCAATCTCCTCTTGGTTGCTCCGCTGAAAGGGCGCGTGGTTCTAGGATTTGACCCAGCCTTTCGTACAGGTGCCAAGCTAGCTGTCGTTGATGCAACAGGGAAAATGCTGACGACTCAAGTCATTTATCCAGTAAAACCAGCCTCCGATCGTCAAATCGAAGAAGCCAAGCGAGACTTAGCCGACTTGATCGGTCAGTATGGCGTGGAAATTATTGCCATCGGAAATGGAACGGCCAGTCGTGAAAGTGAAGCCTTTGTGGCGGAAGTTCTGAAAGATTTTCCAGAAGTCAGCTATGTTATCGTCAATGAAAGTGGCGCTTCTGTCTATTCTGCTAGTGAACTAGCTCGTCAGGAGTTTCCAGACTTGACCGTTGAAAAACGCTCTGCTATCTCGATCGCTCGACGTTTGCAAGATCCCCTTGCTGAATTGGTCAAAATTGATCCCAAGTCAATCGGTGTCGGTCAATACCAGCACGATGTCAGTCAGAAGAAACTGTCTGAGAGTCTGGACTTTGTCGTAGATACGGTGGTTAACCAAGTCGGTGTCAATGTCAATACAGCCAGCCCAGCTCTTCTTTCCCACGTAGCTGGACTCAATAAAACCATTTCTGAAAATATCGTCAAATACCGTGAGGAAGAAGGAAAAATCACTTCACGTTCTCAAATCAAGAAGGTTCCTCGTCTAGGTGCCAAAGCCTTTGAGCAAGCTGCAGGTTTCCTCCGTATTCCTGAAAGTAGCAATATCCTTGATAATACAGGAGTTCATCCAGAGAACTATGCTGCGGTTAAGGAGCTTTTCAAACGCTTGGATATCAAGGAGTTGAATGAAGAAGCACAAAATAAGCTTAAGTCCCTTTCAGTTAAGGAGATGGCGCAAGAACTAGATCTTGGCCCAGAAACCCTTAAAGATATTATTGCCGACCTTCTCAAACCAGGTCGAGATTTCCGTGATTCTTTTGATGCACCTGTACTCCGTCAAGATGTACTGGATATCAAAGACTTAAAAGTCGGCCAGAAGCTAGAAGGTGTGGTGCGTAATGTCGTTGACTTCGGTGCCTTCGTTGATATCGGGATTCACGAGGATGGTTTGATCCATATTTCCCACATGAGTCGCAAATTTATCAAACATCCTAGTCAAGTGGTGTCTGTTGGAGATTTGGTAACGGTTTGGGTTAAGAAAATCGATACTGAACGTGAAAAAGTTAATCTGTCGCTCCTAGCTCCAGATGAAACTGACTGAGTACGTTCAGTCCGTTTCCCTCGAAGACTTTGGTAGACCTTTTACACACCAAGCCCAATGGAATTCTCGTCTGCGAACGACAGGTGGGCGATTTTTCCCTAAAGATGGGTTAATCCCAAGGTCTATAATGAACTTGGTTTGGAGGTTTTTCGGAAAATCGTGCGCCATGAACTCTGTCACTATCACCTTTATTTTCAGAAAAAGGGGTATCGGCATAAGGACCGAGATTTTAAGGAACTTTTGAAAGAAGTGGATGGACTACGCTTTGTTCCCCCTTTGAGAGCCCAAAGTAATTTCCTAGTTTATCAGTGTCAATCCTGCCAGCAACGCTATCAACGAAAGAGGAAGATTGATACCAAGTGCTATCGCTGTGGCGTCTGCCGTGGTAAACTCGTCATCCTAAATCGGCCTAAGGACTGATGTTTGTGCCCCCGTTTCATGATATACTACTTGTAAGAATACCGAAAGAGGAACAAATCATGAATACAAAATTTTATAAAATGAAACGAAATAGTATGGTATCGGGAGTTTTAGCTGGTTTATCAGACAAGTGGAATTTTGATGTAACTCTAGTCCGCTTTCTCTTTGCCATTTTTACCATATCAAATTTTGGGATTGGTGTGATTATCTACATCATCCTCGCCTCTATTCTGCCAACTAAGGAAGAGATTGAAGCAGAAATGTACGGAACAGGACCACGCAAACGTAAGGATGCTGAGGCCATTTATGACAATGATGGACGGTTTTGGTGAGTCGGATTTGGAAATAGTTTATAGATGATTTCCTTGTTTCTTGAAGAAATTAGAAAAAGTAGTGAATCCTAACCCTTGCATCCGCAAGGGTTTTCTTCTTGCCTTTCTTTTATGGTAAAATATTGATAGCGAAATTGCTTGATATTCTTCAATCTTACAAAAATGTAAGATTAAAGTCTCTTTTGTAAGGTTAGGTTATGGCAAGCCATCTTTTTTTGCGATAAACTAGACTCATAAAGAATAAAGGAGCAAAACCATGAAAAGAATTTTACAAAAGAAAACAAGAAAACCAAGTCAAAAAGATATCGAGCGTGTTCAACTGGGATGCGCTATGATGCAAGCACAGTTTCAAATGATGGGATATTAAGAAGGAGAAAATCATGACACTTTTAGATGTAAAACACGTTCAAAAAATCTACAAAACACGTTTCCAAGGAAACCAAGTCGAAGCACTCAAAGATATTCACTTTACCGTAGAAAAGGGTGACTACGTTGCCATCATGGGTGAGTCTGGTTCAGGAAAGTCAACCCTGCTCAACATCCTAGCTATGCTGGATAAACCAACTCGAGGCCAGGTTTACCTAAACGGAACAGACACAGCCACTATTAAAAATTCACAGGCTTCGAGTTTCCGTCGGGAAAAGTTGGGATTTGTCTTCCAAGACTTTAACTTGCTAGATACCCTGTCTGTTAAGGACAATATCTTGCTTCCGTTAGTGTTATCACGAAAACCTATCACGGAGATGATGAAGAAGTTGGTAGTGACAGCTGAAAATTTGGGCATCAACCAATTGCAAGAGAAGTACCCTTACGAGATCTCAGGTGGTCAAAAACAGCGGGTAGCAGTAGCACGCGCCATCATCACTGAACCTGAAATTCTCCTTGCGGATGAGCCAACAGGAGCCCTTGACTCCAAGTCATCTGCAGCCTTACTCGATGTATTTGATGAAATCAATGAACGCGGTCAAACCATTCTCATGGTAACCCACTCAACGGCGGCAGCCAGCAGGGCCAAGCGCGTTCTCTTTATCAAAGACGGCATTCTTTACAACCAAATCTACCGTGGAGACAAGACAGAGCGTCAGATGTTCCAAGAAATCTCTGATACTTTGACTGTTATGGCAAGCGAGGTGAATTAGTATGTTCCGATTAACCAATAAGTTAGCGGTATCAAACTTAATCAAAAACCGTAAACTCTACTATCCCTTTGCCCTTGCTGTTCTCTTAGCAGTGACCATCACCTATCTTTTTTACTCATTGTCACTTAATCCTAACATAGGCAAGATTCGAGGGGGAGAAACTATCTCTATGACCCTGGCTCTCGGTATGGTAGTTGTTACCATCGCTTCTGGAATTATTGTCCTTTATGCAAATAGTTTTGTCATGAAGAACCGCTCCAAGGAGCTGGGTGTATATGGTATGCTGGGTCTCGAAAAGCGCCATTTGATCAGTATGGTTTTTAAGGAGCTTCTTATTTTTGGTTCCTTAACCTTGACAGCTGGTCTCGGTCTAGGAGCTCTCTTTGATAAGCTAATCTTTGCCCTTCTTCTGAAGTTGATGAAAATGAAAGTAGAGCTCGTTTCGACTTTCCAACCAATTGTCTTTATCCTAGTTCTCATCGTCTTTGGAGCTATCTTCCTAGGTCTAATTTTTATCAATGCCTTTCGCATCGCACGCATGAATGCCCTTCAGCTCTCTCGTGAAAAAGCCAGTGGTGAGAAAAAAGGACGTTTCTTAGGTGTCCAAACCATCCTAGGTCTGATTAGTTTGGGAGCTGGTTACTATCTAGCAGTAACAGTCGAAAACCCACTTTCTGCTGTTCTGATTTTCTTCGTAGCAGTCTTGTTGGTAATTTTGGGGACTTATCTTCTCTTCAATGCAGGGATTACAGTTTTCTTACAAATCTTAAAGAAAAACAAGACTTACTATTACCAGCCCAACAACATGATTTCCGTATCCAATCTCATTTTCCGTATGAAGAAAAATGCGGTTGGTCTTGCGACGATTGCAATTCTCTCAACCATGGTCTTGGTGACAATGTCTGCTGCAACAAGTATCTTTAAAGCATCAGAAAACTTCAAGAAGGTCATGAATCCACATGATTTTGGGATTACAGGACAGAATGTTGAAAAAGAAGACATCGAAAAACTCTTGAACCAGTATGCTAGTGATAAAGGATTGACTGTCACAAAGAAAGAAGTCCTTACATACAGTAACTTTGGTGTGGCAAATCAAGAAGGTACGAAATTGACAATTTTTGAGAAAGGTCAAAATCGTGTTCAACCGAAAACTATTTTTATGGTCTTTGACCAAAAAGACTATGAGAATATGACAGGACAGAAACTTGCACTTTCAGGTAAGGAAGTTGGATTGTTTGCTCAAAACAAGCAACTTCAAGGGCAGAAAGAATTGACTCTGAATGACCAGACCTACACGATCAAAGAAGAAATCAAAAAAGATTTTATTCTTGAACATGTCCCAAATCAGTACAATATTCTAACTTCGGACTATAACTATTTGGTTGTTCCTGACTTACAAGCCTTTCTAGAACAGCATCCTAACTCTTCCATCTTTAATCAATACTATGGTGGTATGAATGTAACGGCTAGTGAGGACGAGCAGCTTAAAATTGCAGATGACTATTCAAAATTCGTCAACAACTTTAATAGAGAATTAAACAAAGAAGGAAGCTATGTTTACGGAAGCAATCTGGCTGATAGCAGTGCGCAGATGAGTGCTCTCCTTGGTGGAGTCTTCTTCATCGGTATCTTCCTCTCTATCATCTTTATGGTGGGAACGGTTCTCGTCATCTACTACAAACAAATCTCTGAAGGATATGAAGACCGTGAACGCTTTATCATTTTACAAAAAGTCGGTCTCGATCAAAAGCAAATCAAGCAAACTATCAACAAACAGGTCCTAACTGTTTTCTTCCTCCCATTGCTCTTTGCTTTTCTACATCTTGCCTTTGCCTATCATATGCTTAGTCTCATCCTAAAAGTCATTGGGGTGCTTGATGCGACCATGATGTTGACAGTCACTTTGTCCATCTGTGCTATCTTCCTCATTGTCTATGTTTTAATCTTTATGATTACCTCAAGAAGCTATCGCAAGATTGTGCAAATGTAAAAAAGATACCTCGATATTTATCGAGGTATTTCTTTTATCTTAGATACTAAAGAGTTGTCCTAAGAGGAAGGTTACTCCCATGGTCAGGAGTCCGATACAGAGGTTACGGATCATAGCAGTTTTCGTAGGAGCTTTTCCTAATTTAGCACTGGTATAGCCAGTGACGAGAAGGGAAAGTGCCACGATAAAAACAGTAGCAGGAATGCGATAGTCACTTGGAAAGACGGTGATCGAAAGCATAGGAGGAAGACTTCCCAGTACAAAGGCGATAAAGCTAGAGGTAGCAGCATGCCAAGGGTTGGTAAACTCTTCGTACTCGATTCCATACTTTTCTTCGACCAAGGCTTTGAGTGGATTTTTCAAAAAGGCCTTGTTGGTCAAGAGTTGGGCGGACGTTTCACACTCACCGTTTTGAAGATAAGCAGCATAGAGGGATTGTTTAGCAGATTCGATGTCCTTATCCAAGAGCAACTGTTCTCTGGCAACAGCGGCTTCTTCCGTGTCTTTCTGAGTGGATACAGAGACATATTCGCCACCTGCCATAGAAAAAGCACCAGCGAGGATAGCAGCCAAACCTGATAAAAAGATAATCCAGATATTGCTTGTCGCACTGGCAACACCGATAACGACTCCAGCGATGGAAATAATCCCATCATTGGCACCAAGAACACCCGCGCGTAGGATATTGAGTCGGCCTGCAAAGTTTGCATCAATTTCATGTTTTATTTCAGTCATAGTCATCTCCTTTCTCTCCATTATAGAGAAAAGAGTAGGGGAATACAAACTTTTTAAACTATCTGAAAAAAGTTCTACGATTCTAATTTTTAGGCCCTTTGAAGTTTCTCCGAAAAAGTAGTGCTATCCTACTGTACTGGACCTTTTTAAACTTATCTATGGTATAATAGAAGATAGATTTATCAATTGGAGAATGAAGGATTTTATGATTAAACTTGTAGCAACCGATATGGATGGAACCTTTCTAGATGGAGAGGGTCGGTTTGATATGAAACGCCTCAAAAACGTACTTGTTTCCTACAAGGAAAAGGGGATTTATTTTGCTGTGGCTTCAGGTCGCGGTATCTTGTCCCTGAAAAAGTTGTTTGCGGATGTGCGTGATGAAGTGATTTTTATAGCTGAAAATGGGAGCTATGTTGAGTTTCATGGTGAGGATATGTATGAGGCTACTATGTCTCGGGATTTTTACTTGAGCACTTTTGAAGCTTTAAAGAAATCGCCCTATTTTGATGAAAGAAAAATGCTCTTGACTGGGAAAAAAGCTTGTTATGTATTGGATACAGTGGATGAGATCTATCTGATGTTTAGTCGTCACTACAATGAAAACATTCAAAAAGTAGCGAGTTTAGAAGATATCACGGATGAGATTTTTAAATTCACCACCAACTTCACAGAAGAAACGATAGAAGTTGGTGAGGCCTGGGTCAACGAAAATGTTCCTGGTGTGAAAGCCATGACAACTGGTTTTGAATCCATTGATATTGTCTTGGACTATGTTGATAAGGGTGTAGCTATTGTTGAGCTGGCAAAAAAACTTGGTCTGACCATGGATCAGGTTATGGCTTTTGGCGATAATCTCAATGACCTTCACATGATGCAGGTAGTGGGGCACCCCATCGCTCCTGAAAATGCGCGACCAGAGATTTTAGAATTAGCAGAGACAGTGATTGGCCACCATAAGAACCAATCAGTGATGACTTATATGGAGGGCTTATAATGGCAGATATTAAATTGATTGCACTGGATTTGGACGGTACTTTGCTGACAACGGATAAAAAGCTGACAGATCGTACCAAGGCGGTTCTCAAAGCTGCGCGTGACCGTGGCATTAAGGTAGTGCTGACAACAGGTCGACCTTTGAAGGCTATGGATTTCTTTCTCCATGAGCTAGGGACTGACGGTCAGGAGGATGAGTACACCATCACCTTTAATGGTGGTCTGGTACAGAAAAATACTGGAGAGATTCTCGATAAAACCGTCTTTTCAATCGACGATGTGGCACGCTTGTACGAGGAAACTGAAAAACTCGGATTACCGTTAGATGCTATTTCAGAAGGAACCGTCTATCAAATCCAGTCTGACCAAGAAAGTCTCTATGCTAAGTTCAACCCAGCCTTGACTTTCGTACCTGTCGCTTTTGAGGATCTATCTAGTCAGATGACATATAATAAATGTGTGACTGCCTTTGCCCAAGAACCTTTGGATGCAGCGATTCAACAGATTTCTCCAGACTTGTTTGACCAATATGAAATCTTCAAATCGCGTGAACTCTTATTGGAATGGTCGCCGAAAAATGTCCACAAGGCAACAGGTTTAGCGAAATTAATTAAACACTTGGGAATCGACCAAAGTCAAGTCATGGCTTGTGGGGACGAGGCCAATGACCTTTCCATGATTGAGTGGGCAGGTCTGGGAGTTGCCATGCAAAATGCAGTTCCTGCAGTTAAAGAAGTTGCCAATGTGATTACCCCCATGACCAACGACGAGGAAGCCGTTGCCTGGGCTATCGAAGAATACGTGCTAAAGGAGAATTAGAATATGGGATTATTTGACCGTCTATTCGGGAAAAAAGAAGAGCCGAAAATCGAAGATATTGTTAAAGAAGCTCTGGAAAATCTTGATTTGTCAGAAGAGGTTGAAGAAAACCAAACGGCAGTCGAAGAAACTGCTCAGGAAGAGA
The DNA here is from genome assembly GCF_001815805.1 of Streptococcus sp. HMSC072D05. Lineage (GTDB taxonomy): Bacteria > Bacillota > Bacilli > Lactobacillales > Streptococcaceae > Streptococcus. The sequence goes on along the minus strand of NZ_KV822038.1, from coordinate 569,580 downwards.
CAGCAAGAGACAAAGTGGAAAAAACACCTGCTCAAGAAGAACTTCCTCAAGTCTCAACAGAAGAAGTGATTGAACCAGAAGCAGTCGAGGAAACTGCTCAGGAAGAGCTTGGGCTAGAATCTGATGAATTGGAACAATTCCAAGAGTCGGAAAAATTTCTAGAAGAAGAGAACCAAGAAACTGAAGAAGAACTAGCGTCAGAAGTAGTAGAAGAAGAACTTCCTCAGGTTGAAGAAACCGTGCAGGAAAAATATGACCGCAGTCTCAAGAAAACCCGTACAGGATTCGGTGCTCGTTTGAATGCCTTCTTTGCCAACTTCCGTTCTGTCGATGAAGAATTCTTCGAAGAATTGGAAGAACTGCTCATCATGAGCGACGTCGGTGTGCAAGTCGCTTCAAACTTAACAGAAGAACTACGCTATGAAGCTAAACTCGAAAATGCTAAGAAGCCTGACGCGCTCCGTCGTGTCATTATCGAGAAATTGGTCGAGCTCTATGAGAAGGATGGCAACTACGATGAACAAATCCATTTCCAAGATGGTTTGACAGTCATGCTCTTTGTCGGAGTCAATGGTGTTGGGAAGACAACTTCTATTGGGAAATTAGCTCATCGTTACAAACAAGCTGGCAAGAAAGTCATGCTGGTTGCAGCGGATACTTTCCGTGCTGGTGCGGTTGCTCAGTTAGCAGAATGGGGTCGTCGTGTAGATGTTCCTGTTGTAACTGGTCCTGAGAAAGCCGATCCAGCCAGCGTTGTCTTTGATGGGATGGAGCGTGCAGTAGCGGAAGGAATGGATATTCTCATGATTGATACCGCAGGTCGACTGCAAAACAAGGACAACCTTATGGCTGAGTTGGAAAAAATTGGTCGCATCATCAAACGTGTCGTGCCAGAAGCCCCTCATGAAACCTTCCTAGCACTTGATGCTTCAACTGGACAAAACGCCTTGGTGCAAGCTAAAGAATTTTCGAAAATTACACCTGTTACAGGTATTGTATTGACTAAGATTGATGGAACTGCTCGAGGTGGTGTCGTTCTGGCTATCCGCGAAGAACTCAATATCCCTGTAAAATTGATTGGTTTCGGTGAAAAAATCGATGATATCGGGGAATTTAACTCAGAAAACTTTATGAAGGGTCTCTTAGAAGGATTGATTTAATACAAAATAAATATCCTGCAAGTCATCTTGCAGGATATTTTTGCTATTCTAAACGGCCCTCTTCACGATAGGCGATATCTGGTTGCCAGGTCCATTTAGCTCCATACTTTTCAAGTAAGTCAAAGCTAGCTTGTGGCCCCATGCTCCCAGATTTATAATCGTAGAGTGGAGCTCCGTTTTCAGCCCAGAGCTTTTCGATACGGTCAATCAATTTCCACGAAGCACTTACCTCATCCCAGTGGCTAAAGTTGGTAGAGTTGTTATTCAAGACATCGTAGATTAATTTCTCGTATGGGTCTGGTGAGGCTCCAGTAGCAGTAGCATCTGTACGGTAATCCAGAGAGCTTGGTGCTAGGTTAAATTCTTCACCGACTTGTTTCCTATTTAGGCTGAGTGAGAAGCCTTCTGTTGGTTGGATATAGATGGTCAAGATATTTGGTGCTAATGGTTCTCCAAAGATAGAGTCCATTTGCTTAAAGACGATATTGACATGAGTGCCTTTTTCTGTCAGGCGTTTACCAGTACGGAAGAAGAAAGGAACGCCACGGAAGCGATCGCTGTCTACAAAGAAGGCACCAGACGCAAAGGTTTCTGTTGTAGATTCAGGATCGACATTTGGCTCGCTTCGATAGGAAATGTATTTCATACCATCGATTTTACCAGAGCGATATTGACCACGGATAAACTGTTCTTTCAGTTCTTCCTCAGTTGGATGATAGAGGTTTTTAAAGACTTTTATCTTTTCAGCACGAATCTCATCCTTTGTAAAGCTAGCTGGTTTGTCCATGGCTAGAAGAGAGAGGAGTTGGAGTGTATGGTTTTGCACCATATCACGAAGGGCACCAGATTGATCATAGTAGCCACCACGTTCTTCTACACCCAAGCGCTCTGCAAAGGTAATCTGAACATTATCGATGTGTTCGCGATTCCAAACATTCTCAAAAATCATGTTGGCAAAACGAACAGCAAAGATACTCTGAATCATCTCTTTACCTAGGTAATGGTCGATACGGTAGATTTGCTCCTCATCAAAGGCCGCAAGGAGATCTTCATTGAGTTTGCTAGCTGTTTCGTAGTCTGTACCAAATGGTTTCTCAACGATCAAGCGCTCAAAACCTTTGCCATCGACAATGTTTTCAGATTTGAGGTGCTTGGCAATAGTTCCGAAGAACTGAGGTGCCATAGACAAGAAGAAGAGCTTATTGTGTTCAGCTTGGTATTTTTCGTTAAGCTCAGCTTGTAATTGGCGCAAAGCAATGTAATGTTCCGTATCGTTCACATCATGGCTTTGATAGTAGAAGTGGCTAGCAAATTCTTGGGCTTGCTCGGTACTATCTGCCAAATCAAGGATGGACTCAACAACTACAGATTCAAAATATTCCTTACTCCAAGGTCTACGAGCTGTTCCAATAACAGCAAAATGCTCAGAGAGATTGCCTGATTTATAGAGTCTGAAAAGGGAAGGGTAGAGTTTGCGTTTAGCTAAATCTCCACTCGCACCGAAAATTGTAACAATAACCTTTGATGACATCTAGCTACCTAATTTCTATATTTTTTCCTAGTTGGACTAGGGATGAGATTTCCTCATTATCATAGTTTTTATTTTATCATAATTTTCAAAAAAAACAAAAAATCCAATACGCAATTAAAAAACTGTAAGGAGAACCTTACAGTTTTGTTTTATACATTTAAGACCTTGTCCAAGAACTCTTTTAGACGAGGGTGTTGCGGGTTGTCAAAGATTTGATCTGGAGTTCCATCTTCTAGGAATTCACCATCAGCCGTAAAGATAACACGGTTAGCCACCTGACGAGCAAATCCCATCTCATGGGTTACGATAATCATGGTCATGCCTTGTTCCGCCAATTCCTTCATAACATTCAGTACATCTCCAACCATTTCAGGGTCAAGAGCGGAAGTTGGCTCATCAAAGAGCATGATATCAGGGTTCATAGCAAGTCCACGTGCGATGGCTACACGCTGTTTCTGACCACCTGAAAGGCTATCTGGATTGGCATTCGCTTTGTCTGCAAGGCCAACCTTTTCAAGCAACTCCATCCCCAATTTTTCAGCTTCTTCTTTGGTCATCCGTTTGTGTTCAATAGGTGCAAAAGTGATATTTTCTAGGACGGACATGTGTGGGAAGAGGTTGAAGTGTTGGAAGACCATTCCCACGTTTTCGCGAACATGGTCGACATTGGTTGATTTTTCAGTCAAATCATAACCATTCACTGTGATGTGGCCACTCGTTACCTCCTCGAGAAGGTTAAGGCTACGGAGGAAAGTGGATTTACCAGAACCAGAAGGACCGATGATGCAGACAACATCTCCTTCATAGAATTTAGTTGTAATTCCTTTTAAAACTTCGTTTTTTCCATAATACTTATGCAAATCATTTACATCAATTTTTAGTTTTGCCATTATCGAATCCTCTTTTCTAAGCGTTTCGCTAGTCTAGTCAAAAGCGTGATAATTACAAGATAGAAGATAGCAAGGATTGCATACATCTTGAAACTTTGGTAGTTACGGGCGATGATGATCTTACCAGTTTGGAAAAGTTCCACCAGACCGATAGCAGACACGATGGTTGTATCTTTGAGAGCGATAACGAATTGGTTGACAAAGTTTGGCAACATCAATTTAGTCGCTTGTGGCAAGATAATCTTACGCATGGTTTTTCCATAAGAGATACCAAGACTGCGGCTGGCCTCCATTTGCCCAACTGGAACAGCTTGAATCCCACCACGAACAATTTCAGCGATATAAGCAGCAGCATTGAGTGAGAGGGCAATAGTACCAGCTACAAAGTCATTAATTGGACTTTGTTGGCCTGTAATGGACTCGATGAAGTTTGGAATTCCCCAGAAAATGAAGGCTGCAAGAATCATCAATGGGATACCGCGAATAACATCAACGAAAATCTCAGAGATTAGACGAAGAGATTTGTATGGACTAACGCTAAACATACCAAAGATAATCCCGATGACAATGGCAATTGCAAATGAGATAAGAGCTAGAGCAAGAGTGATTCCAAGTCCACTAAGAAGTTGTTTGTAGTTGTTTTGAAGCAAGCCCCAGATAGTAGTTTCGTCAACCGTACTTGTAGAGTCAGTTGAAGTTTCGCTAGCTAGATACTTGTCAAGAATCTTTTGGAATTCTCCGTTAGCTTTGAGGTTCGCAAGTCCGTTATTGAACATCTGGATCAATTCAGGATTTGTTCCTTTTTTAACCGCAAAGGCAGTTTCACCGATTGGAGTTCCAGCGATTGGTGTTTTCAATTTTTGACCTTGGCTGATAGAATATTTGAGAACTGGCTCATCATCCATCACGGCATCGATAGATCCAGTATTCAGACTGTCATACATTGATGCGCCATCTGCAAAGGTTTTAATCTTATAACCGTATTTGCTTTGATTTTCAGTAAGGAACGTTTGAGAAGCAGTTCCGTTTTTAACACCGACAGTTTTATCCTTGAGGTCTTCATAAGAAGCGATCGTGCTTGATTCTTTCACACCAAGAATCGTATTTGCTGTGTAGTAGGATTCTGAGAAGTCGAAGGTTTCCTTACGAGCATCCGTTACAGACATACCAGCAATGATACCATCTGCTTGTCCTGCTTGAACAGCACTGATGGCTGCGTCAAATCCTGGGTTGGTAATCTCAATTTCAAAACCTTGGTCTTTGGCAATAGCCTTGATGAGGTCCATATCAATACCAGTGTATTGATTGCTTGAATTTTGAAAGACGAATGGGGCGAAAGATGAGTCGCTGGCAATAATGTACTTGCTTTTCACTGGAGTAGCTTTTTGTCCAGCAGCAGTAGTTGTCGTTGGGGTTGCCGTAGTAGTAGAAGCTGTCCATTTTTGGATGATTTGCTCCAAGCTACCATCCTTCTTCATTTGTGCTAGGGCTTCGTTAAACTCGGTAACCAAGTGTTCATACTTGCTCCCTTTCTTGACACCAAAAGCAAAGCTTCCAACAGCCTCACCATCCATATTGATGCTGAGATCTTGTCCTTGATTAATCGCATACTCAATAACAGGTTTATCATCCATGATGGCATTTACAGCACCAGCACTTAGACTGTTATTCATCAAATCACCAGTATCAAAGGTTTTAATAGAGAAACCGTATTTATCTTTGATACTTTCGAGGAAACGTTGAGCGGCAGTTCCGTTCTTAACTCCAACTGTTTTGCCGCTAAGATCCTCATATTTGGTGATTTTATTTGCCTTTGTGGTAGCAATGACAACTTTTGTATCATAATAAGTATCAGACATGGTAAAGACATTTTCACGTTCTTTTGTTTTTGTCATACCTGCCATAATGGCATCTGCTTGACCTGACTGCACTGCATTTACAGCTGCATCAAAGCCAGGATAAGACATTTGGATGTTCCATCCTTTGATTTCTGCGACTTTATTGATGATATCAACATCAATCCCTTTATAGGTTTGATCTGAATCTTTAAACTCAAAAGGTGCGTAAGCTGTATCAGACACAATCTTAACAGTATCAGCTTTTGCCATACCTAGTGAGAAAATGGGAAATAAAATGAGCAAACATGCTAGTATTTTTTTCTTCATTTTTAGTCTCCTTTTCCGAATATTTTCCCATTATATCAGAAAATGAATGAAAAGGCAAATTTTATGGATTTTATGTAAGGAAATATAACATGAAATACTCGCTCTTATCAACCTAGAGTAGAGTCTGAAAAGCAAATTTATGGTAAAATAAAAGGATAGAAAAATGCAGATGAGGCAATCATGATAAATCGAATTACAGATAATAAATTTAAACTAGTATCAAAATACCAACCTTCAGGAGATCAACCCCAAGCGATTGAGCAGTTGGTTGACAATATCGAGGGTGGAGAGAAGGCTCAGATTTTGATGGGGGCGACGGGTACAGGGAAGACCTATACCATGAGTCAGGTCATTTCCAAAGTCAACAAACCAACTTTGGTCATTGCCCACAATAAAACCCTAGCTGGTCAGCTCTATGGGGAGTTTAAGGAATTTTTCCCTGAAAATGCTGTTGAGTACTTCGTATCCTACTATGATTATTATCAACCAGAGGCCTATGTCCCTTCGAGCGATACCTATATTGAGAAGGATAGCTCGGTCAATGATGAGATTGACAAGCTTCGACACTCAGCGACTTCAGCTCTTCTGGAGCGTAACGATGTCATCGTAGTGGCTTCAGTCTCTTGTATCTATGGTTTGGGTTCGCCCAAGGAATATTCTGATAGCGTCGTTAGTCTCCGTCCAGGTCTTGAGATTTCTCGTGATAAACTCTTGAATGACTTGGTTGATATTCAGTTTGAACGCAATGATGTTGATTTCCAACGGGGAAGATTTCGCGTTCGCGGGGATGTGGTGGAGATTTTCCCAGCTTCCTGTGATGAACACGCTTTTCGAGTAGAGTTTTTCGGGGATGAGATTGACCGTATCCGTGAGGTTGAGGCTTTGACAGGTCAGGTATTGGGAGAAGTAGATCATTTGGCGATTTTCCCTGCCACTCACTTTGTGACCAATGACGACCACATGGAGGTTGCTATTGCCAAGATTCAAGCAGAATTAGAAGAGCAGTTAGCTGTCTTTGAGAAGGAAGGCAAACTGCTAGAGGCCCAGCGTTTGAAACAGCGAACAGAGTATGATATTGAGATGTTACGTGAGATGGGCTATACCAACGGTGTTGAAAACTACTCACGCCACATGGATGGTCGTAGTGAAGGAGAGCCTCCTTATACGCTTCTTGATTTCTTCCCAGATGATTTCTTAATCATGATTGATGAAAGTCACATGACCATGGGGCAGATTAAGGGCATGTACAATGGAGACCGTTCACGTAAGGAAATGTTGGTCAATTATGGTTTCCGTTTGCCGTCTGCCTTGGACAATCGCCCTCTCCGTCGTGAGGAGTTTGAGAGTCACGTTCATCAGATTGTATATGTTTCAGCGACACCAGGTGACTATGAAAATGAACAGACGGAGACAGTGATTGAGCAAATCATTCGACCGACAGGTCTCTTGGACCCTGAGGTAGAAGTGCGTCCAACTATGGGACAGATTGATGACCTCCTAGGTGAAATCAATGCCCGTGTTGAAAAGAACGAACGAACTTTTATCACAACCTTGACCAAGAAGATGGCAGAAGACTTGACCGACTACTTCAAAGAAATGGGCATCAAGGTCAAGTACATGCACTCAGATATTAAGACCTTGGAACGAACGGAGATTATCCGTGACCTACGTTTGGGTGTCTTTGATGTCTTGGTCGGAATCAATTTGCTCCGTGAAGGGATTGACGTACCTGAAGTAAGCTTGGTTGCTATTCTAGATGCTGACAAGGAAGGTTTCCTTCGTAACGAACGTGGCCTCATCCAGACTATTGGCCGTGCTGCCCGTAATAGCGAAGGCCATGTCATCATGTATGCGGACACGATGACTCAATCTATGCAACGTGCCATCGATGAAACGGCCCGCCGTCGGAAAATACAGATGGCTTATAATGAAGAGCATGGTATCGTACCTCAAACCATTAAGAAAGAAATCCGTGATCTAATCGCCGTAACCAAGGCAGTTGCTAAGGAAGAGGACAAGGAAGTCGATATCAATAGCCTCAACAAACAAGAGCGCAAAGAACTCGTCAAAAAACTCGAAAAACAAATGCAAGAAGCCGTCGAAGTACTTGACTTTGAACTTGCAGCTCAGATTCGTGATATGATGCTGGAAGTGAAGGCGTTGGGGTAGTGAAGGAGAAAAATAAATGAACCTAACTATCAAACAAATGGAAACTCCTGAAGAGATAGAAGGTAAATCCTTCGTTCATTGGCAAACGTGGAGAGAGGCTTATGATGACCTTTTACCTGCGAAATTTCAGGAGACGATGACATTAGAAAGATGTCGATTCTTTAGTCAAATATATCCAGAAAATACATTGATTGCGATGGATGGCATGAAGGTAGTTGGTTTTATCAGTTATGGAAACTATCGTGATGAGACTCTTCAAGCTGGTGAAATTATTGCCTTATATGTTTTAAAAGACTATTATGGAAAAGGTATTGCTCAGAAGTTAATGAAGGAAGCTCTGTCTACTCTTGAACAGTTCTCTGAAATATTTTTATGGGTATTAAATGAGAATAAGCGAGCCATTGCTTTCTATCAAAAAATGGGTTTTACTTTTGATGGGCAAGAAAAAATACTTGACCTTGGAAAACCTATCACTGAAATTAGAATGGTACGTAAGAAATCCTCAAAATCTGAGAGTTAAATACTGATAGAATTGCGATTTTGTTTTCAGATTACGCAATGAATCAACAATCATGTTTTAGATTATATTTTAAATAGAGGGAAGTTATTATGAAATTGAAAGAGAAGAATTATAAGAAGTCATCGAGCTTAGATTCTGTTCGTTTTTGGTTACAAGGGCATCGATTTGTCAAATTTATGCTTGATATTATCTTTTATATCATCTTGTTCCTAGTTATAGAATTTACAACATCACAGAACAAAAGCCTTCCAGCTGATTTTCGGTACAGAGAGCTTTTATTTCCCTTGCAATTGAATCTTTTTATCTTGGGTAATAGGTTCTATGCTCTCTTTTTGTCAGTGAAAACTAAAAAAGAAAGGACCCTTAAAAGATTTTGTGAACCCTTTATTTATATCAATATCCTTAGCTTCATTTTTCAACTGATTGGTGTGAGAAAAAGAGGAAGAGTCGTTCTGTCACCTTTGTTTTCACTGGAGTCATCCTATATCTGGTTTCCTATTGTCATCTACCTTCTAGTCTTGATGTTAACTTTGGCAATCTTCTTTCTCTCTAAAGGCTCAAAAAAAGGAGTAGATGAAAATGAAGATGAGTAGGCAAATGAAGTACAAGACAAAAGAAAAGCCTTCTTGGACTAAGAGGATTTTTCTTTGGATGGAAAGGCACAGAAGGATTGGTCAACTTTTGGATACGAGTGTATTATTTGGATCTATGTTTGTATCATTTCTTGCCGCCTCTTACATTAGTTATCTATTACCGAACATAAACTATCTTTCCCCCTTAAGCTTCAATCTTATCCTTCTGATCTTATCAACCTATTTCCTTGTCTTTCGTTTTAGTAGTGATAAACTTCAGAAATGGCGTTACTTTTCATGGGGTTTTATTGGGTTCAATGGTCTTCTTTTTCCCTTTCATCTCTTGGTAGGTCTGAATTGGCTAGGACGTCGTAAGTCAACGAATTTCCCTCCTATAATTTCTATGGATCCAGCCTATGTCTGGGTTCCTATTGTAAGTTATCTCTTTTTCTTTTTCTTGGGGCTGGGAATTCTGCTTTTGATTATACGGATAGAAAAGAGAAGAAGGAGGCGTAAATGGAACGAAAGACTAAGAGACAAAAGAAGATCAAACAACAGAACAGACAAATGAGAAAAATCCATAAAAAGTATTCTTTGGTAGCTCACGTCCAATTGTGGCTGGAAAGACATTCAAAGATTGCTTCTTTTATGGATGGTGGTATAATATTATTATCTATTTTTGGTATCATGTATGTGTTGTTCGGGACGTCACTTATCCCGAAACCGTATCAAGAAATGTCCTATGTCTTGCCAATTATTATGAATTTTGTCTTTTTGGTGCACACACTCTATCAAGGTATTTTTAGAGATGGTTTTATCAATAAGGCTTCAGTACAAGGATTTTTAAAAGCTTTTCTATACATAAATGGACCTATTTTTCTCCTCCACTTACTTGTTGGGGTGAAAGGGAGAAATGTTAAAAAAATTCCTTCCTTATTATCTGTTGATTATCGCTACATCTGGCTTCCAATTGCTACCTATCTAATCTTTTTCATCATTCCAGCGATATTGATGGTGATTTTGAAATATAATGATAAAAAGAGGAAAAATTATGACAAAAGAAAATCTAACTAAGTTAATTTCGTTTAAGACACTTTATTTGGCTTTGCTGACCTTTGTGGTTCTTCATTTGGTGTTGTTGGTTTTTGGCCTATCTTTTACGCCAATTTTGTGGAATAGTTGGTTTTTCATTCTTTGTTTGACCTTCCTAATCCATCCCTGGAGAATTTTTTATAGAACAAGAGATTTTCAATGGTATCACCTTATTTTTCAAATATTTAGTGGATTGGTGACATTTTACCTTTGGTTTGCAGCATTCTTTGTTTTATCAGTTATCTCGGATCCAGCCATCCCTATCAATATAGACTATCGCATAGAAGATAAGGAAATCATCATTGCTAGAGGTTTTTTGGCCCGTACTACTTATGAACATCATGAATTGATCAATCCCTTTATCATGAAGTCAGAAGTAAAATACAACGAAGATACATTTTAATAACTTAGAAAGCGAGCAAATCTATGTCCCGTGCCCAAGCAACCATTTTAACCAATATCTGTCTGATTGAAGACCTCGAAACCCAGCGAGTAGTCATGCAATACCGCTCTCCTGAAAACAATCGCTGGTCTGGCTATGCCTTTCCAGGAGGTCATGTTGAGAATGGCGAGTCCTTTGCCGAGTCTGTCATTCGTGAGATTTATGAAGAAACTGGTCTAACCATTCAGAATCCCCAACTGGTCGGCATTAAAAACTGGCCCTTAGATACAGGTGGGCGCTACATCGTTGTTTGTTATAAGGCGACAGAGTTTACTGGAAGTCTCCAATCCTCAGAAGAAGGAGAAGTATCTTGGGTGCAAAAAGACCAGATTCCAAATTTGGATCTGGCCTATGATATATTGCCTTTGATGGAAATGATGGAAGCACCTGACAAGTCTGAGTTCTTCTATCGCCACCGCACAGAGGACGGCTGGGAGAAAGAAATTTTCTAGTCTTTTACCAAATAACCTAACTGATCCAAGGCCTCCTCGATATAGTGGAGGTCTTGTTGTGTCTCGGCTTCAACAAGGTGGTAATGGATGCCGTCTGTCAATTCAGAAAGGGGTCTAAAGTCTGAATTCTCGACTTGTTCCAGAAAGTGCTGGACATCTCGGCGGCAAGTGAGTTTGAGTAGGGTTTCAATTTCGCCATAAACGGGATGATCGATTAAGATATTTTGAACGCGTCCGCCATTGTCTACAATGGCTAGTAGTTCCTGACCGATTTCTTCCAGTTCATGTTTCACTTTAAAGAGTTTGTGAACGTAGGGGCTGGCATCATTTTCTTTGTAAATATAACCACGATTGGTGGATAGGATAGGAGCCCCATCTGCTCGGAGAATAGCGATGTCCTGTACAATGACCTGACGCGTAACATGAAAGTGTTCAGCCAAGGTTTGACCATTGAGAGCTTTTGGCGCTTCTTTTAATAGTTTGAGAAGAGCTTGTTTGCGATCCTTTGTCATAGTTTTTCCTTTTAGCGACGTTTTCGAAGCACTTTATAGACAGCTAGTGCTAATGTATAGTCTACCATACTATGGACGATTGTGCCAAAACCAACTAGGACAAAGAGAACATAAAACATATTTTCAACATTTGTCCCTGAAGTAGCATAAAAGATGATACAAGCTATTACTTCAGCGATAGCATGAACAACACCCAAAACAAAGTTAAAAATCCAAGATGCCTTTGGTTTATCCAAGGTTTCAGGGAATTTCTTTAAGTACAAAGCCCCCAAAGTACCAAAAACGATGTGAGAGAAGGCACGGAGTACAATAACAGGCGGATAGCCTGCCATCAGAAAACCAAGACTAGAAGCAATAATCACAAAAGCAGCCATCAAAGGCGAAAGAAACATGGCGATAAAGATGGGGATATGACTTCCCAAGGTGTAAGAAGCCGGTGGGATAACGATTTTAAAAGGCATAATGATTGGAATCAAAATCGCTATTGCAGTGAGTAGGGCAGTCATGGTCATAAACTGCGTTTTTTTCCGTATATCCATAAGAACCTCCATTTATCTGTATATACACAAGTATAGTACAATAAATCACTAATCAAGTCAAGAAGCATTATTGATTTTTCAGGAAAATTTGGTTAAAATGTGGTAAAGAATAATAGGACCCGAGGAGAAATTGTGATGATACTTTTTGTTTACCTAATCGTGGTAATCGTGATGATGTCAAAACAGAAAAGTGAAGGGAAAGTAGTCTCAGGTTGGACTCGTTTCCTAGTTTATAGTTTATTGGTCCTGTCTCTACTCTCTCTATTAGCAAGCAGTCTGGCTGTTTCACTCTTTAGCCTTCCTTTATTAGGTTTTCTTTTGATGGCAGCAATACTCGAAATTGCTTATTTCGTCAGATTGGTGATTGCATTTGGTTTGGTTTTTCTATCACTAACCCTATACTTGGATAGCCAGAAAAGCCAGCAACCTACCCCTCTTTCGTATCAGCTCCTGCGCTTTGGCTTTCATATTCTATTGATGTTTCTTATGTTTTAAATGCTAAACTCCACCTTCAGGATGAAAGTGGAGTTGATTTTTTATTTCTTCAAGGTTTGTAAACGTGGGACAATTGCTACTGTTAGAACGGCAGAAATGACAAGCTCGGCAATTGAGTTTGTAGAAATGACGGTTGCTAGGAGTTTTTGGATATTGCCGTCGAAGACATTTCCAAAAAGGAAGAAGATCCCCCCAAGGACAAAGACGGTGTTGGTAAGGGAACCAAGGGCACCAGCTAGGATTAGCCCAGTTTTATTTTTCATCAGTTTATAGACCAAGTAAGGTGTCAGACCGATCAAAATGCGAGGGACAATAGCGATAATCGCAGAGTAAATGTTTCCGTTCGGTACGAATGGTGAGAAGAGGTAGCTGGTTGGAAGGATGGTAATCGTGTTTACCGTTAAGCTTAGCAGTCCCATCAAGAAACCAAGTGTAACACCAACTCGTGGGCCGTAAATGATACTAGCAATGATTACTGGAATATGAACGATAGTTGGTTTAATTGGAAATGGGAAAAGATTAAATAGGAGAGAGCTCAAAAAGTGGATAACGAGCATAACTGCAAAAAAGATAGCAATTGGGGCAATGTTAGAGCGTTTGTTCATCGAGGGTTTCCTTTATTCTTTCTAATATAGTATTCAGGTCAGCTAGGGCGCCTTTGCCGTGATCGCCACAGGCTAGTAGAGATTCTTTTGGAGAGATGATCTGATAACCATAGGTCTCTAATGTTTTTAGATTAGCCTGGGTTGCCGGATGGTCATACATCTTTGTATTCATGGCTGGCGCGACTAACTTTTTGACGTGGTCTGGCAGGGCAAGTGCTGTACTTGTCACCATGTTGTCCGCAAATCCATGGGCTAACTTTGCTATGGTATTAGCAGTAGCTGGGGCTACAATAAAAAGGTCAGTCCTTTTGCCTAGTTCGATATGATTGACTTGATCAGGATAGGGTTCCTTCATGACATCAAGGTGAACTGGATTCTGTGAGAGTACCTGTAGTGTCAACGGTTGGATAAACTCTCTCGCTGCCTCAGTCATTAAGACAGTAACCTGATGGCCTTGTTTTTTCAAGGAACTGACTAGATCAGCTGCTTTATAGGAGGCAATGGAACCTGTCACTGCGATGAGAATATTTGCCATGGCTTTCCTTTCTATGAATCGTATGCTTGAATTTTTTCAAGGAGGAGATTTGCTATTTCCTCTTTGGTTTGAACGGTTTGGAGTTCCTCTTTCTCAACAAAGATTGCTTGATGCTGGTTTGCTGAAATTTGAGTCAGGTCATTTGCGATGATTAAGTCTGCTTGGTTCTTGATAAGACTTTTTCTAGCAATCTCAATGAGATAATCCTCAGAGACATCAACCAATAGTTTGAAACCAATCAGATGAATGGCAGGGTTCCATTCTTTGACCAAAGAGATGATTTTGGGTGTTTTTTTCAGGAATAAGACCTGAACTTCATCAGTTGAAGAAATCTTAGCTTGATGATTCTGCTTGCTTAAAAATTCTTCTAAATTAGGGCTAGCCTGTACCTCCTCAAGCCCCGTCATATAAACAGGAGTGTAGTCAGACACAGCCATTGAGTGGATTAAGACCTGATATTCCTTAACAAGTTCTTGCATCACAACTAGAAGGTCGTTGGTATTATTAATTTCTCGAATGCTTAGGTTGGGATGAGCTTCTGGCTTCAGAGCTCGTTTTGTCGTTATCAAACAAACTTCATGCCCTGCCGCCAGCAAGGTCTCCGTGATGATTTTCCCCAAGCGACCTGTAGAATGGTTAGTAATAGAGCGGACACTATCGATAGCTTCACTGGTACCGCCTGACGTGACTAAAATTTTCATAGCACTATTGTACACAAAAATAAACAGTAAGTAAAATGAAAGCGATAAAATTTTGCTAAAACAAAGCTACACTATAGTTTATAACTATAAAGCCATATAAAATTTTTAAAAGATCCCTAAAAATCTTGAAATTCAGGATATTTACGAACGTTTAGAGAGTTTATGGATGTTAAAAATCTTGTTTTGTGTTATAATAAATTATCAAATTAGAGGCTAGAGGAGTTTTGAATGAAAACAGATATTGAAATCGCACAGAGTATTGAGTTGAAGCCAATCGTTGATGTTGTTGAGAAACTTGGTATTTCTTACGACGATTTGGAATTGTACGGGAAGTATAAGGCTAAACTCAGCTTTGATAAAATTCGTGCAGTTGAGAGCAATCCAGTTGGGAAATTGATCTTGGTAACTGCTATCAATCCAACACCTGCAGGTGAAGGGAAGTCTACCATTACCATTGGTCTGGCAGACGCCTTAAACAAAATCGGCAAGAAAACCATGATTGCTATCCGCGAACCGTCTCTTGGCCCAGTAATGGGGATTAAGGGTGGTGCAGCCGGTGGTGGTTATGCCCAAGTGTTGCCAATGGAAGACATCAACCTTCACTTTACCGGAGATATGCATGCCATTACCACTGCTAACAACGCTCTTTCTGCCTTGATTGACAACCACTTACACCAAGGAAATGAGCTGGGAATCGACCAACGTCGTATTCTTTGGAAACGTGTTGTGGACTTGAATGACCGTGCCCTTCGTCATGTGACCGTTGGACTTGGTGGTCCTCTAAACGGTATTCCACGTGAGGATGGTTTCGATATTACCGTCGCTTCAGAAATCATGGCCATTCTTTGCTTGGCGACTGATATTGAAGATTTGAAAAAGCGCTTGGCTAGCATCGTTATTGGCTATCACTATGACCGTACACCAGTTACTGTTGGTGATTTACAGGTTGAGGGAGCATTAGCATTGATTTTGAAAGATGCTATTAAGCCAAACTTGGTTCAGACAATTTACGGTACACCTGCCTTTGTACACGGTGGTCCTTTTGCCAATATTGCTCATGGATGTAACTCTGTTTTGGCAACAAGCACAGCCCTTCGCTTGGCTGACTATACTGTTACTGAAGCTGGTTTTGGTGCAGACCTTGGTGCTGAGAAATTCCTTGATATCAAGACACCAAACTTGCCAACATCTCCAGATGCAGTTGTCATCGTCGCAACCCTTCGTGCCCTTAAGATGAATGGTGGTGTAGCTAAGGACGCTTTGACAGAGGAAAATGTAGAAGCAGTTCGTTCAGGTTTTGCTAACTTGAAACGCCACGTTGAGAACATCCGTAAGTTCGGTATTCCAGCAGTTGTAGCTATCAATGAATTTGTTTCTGATACAGAGGCTGAAATCGCAGCCTTGAAGGAACTTTGTGCCTCAATCGATGTACCAGTAGAATTGGCTAGTGTCTGGGCTGATGGCGCAGAAGGTGGTGTAACACTTGCCGAAACGCTTGTCAAGACTATCTCTGAAAATCCAGCCAACTACACTCGTCTTTATGACAATGAACTTTCTGTTCAAGAAAAGATTGAAAAGATTGTTACTGAGATCTACCGTGGTAGCAAAGTGAACTTTGAGAAAAAAGCCCAAACGCAAATTGCCCAAATCGTTCAAAACGGATGGGACAAATTGCCAATCTGTATGGCTAAAACGCAATATAGTTTCTCTGATAATCCAAATGCACTTGGAGCTCCAGAAAACTTTGAAATTACCATTCGTGAATTGGTACCAAAATTAGGTGCAGGCTTCATCGTTGCCCTAACTGGTGATGTTATGACCATGCCAGGTCTTCCAAAACGTCCAGCCGCTCTTAATATGGATGTTGAAAGCGATGGAACAGTTCTAGGTTTGTTCTAATAGATTAATTGATTCTAAATGAGTTTGGAAAAGTTTTCCAAGCTCATTTTCTTGTCTAGATATGAGGAGTTGTCTTCAGCTGATAATAGAGTTACTTTCTAGACGCAATCAGTCTAGCTAAAGATATTTTCTCTAATTTCTGATATAATAGAAACATTGACTTCAAGAGTAAGGAAGAGAAAATGAACGCATTATTGAATGGAATGAATGACCGTCAAGCTGAGGCGGTGCAAACGACAGAAGGGCCCTTGTTAATCATGGCGGGGGCTGGTTCTGGAAAGACTCGTGTTTTAACTCACAGAATCGCCTACTTGATTGATGAAAAGATGGTCAATCCTTGGAATATCTTGGCCATTACCTTTACCAATAAGGCTGCTCGTGAGATGAAGGAGCGTGCCTATGGGCTTAATCCAGCTACTCAGGACTGTCTGATTGCGACCTTTCACTCCATGTGTGTTCGTATCCTGCGTCGCGATGCGGATCATATTGGCTACAATCGGAATTTCACTATTGTAGATCCTGGTGAGCAACGTACTCTCATGAAACGCATTCTCAAGCAGTTGAACTTGGATCCTAAAAAATGGAATGAACGGACTATTTTGGGAACTATTTCCAATGCCAAGAATGACTTGATTGATGATGTGGCTTATGCTGCTCAAGCTGGTGATATGTACACGCAAATCGTAGCTCAGTGTTATACAGCTTATCAAAAGGAGCTTCGTCAGTCTGAGTCCGTTGACTTTGATGATTTGATTATGTTGACTTTGCGTCTCTTTGATCAGAATCCTGATGTCTTGACCTACTATCAGCAGAAGTTCCAGTACATTCATGTTGATGAGTACCAAGATACCAACCATGCCCAGTATCAATTGGTCAAACTCTTGGCTTCACGCTTTAAAAACATCTGCGTGGTCGGTGATGCAGACCAATCTATCTATGGTTGGCGTGGGGCTGATATGCAGAATATCTTGGATTTCGAGAAAGATTATCCTCAAGCCAAGGTAGTTTTGCTAGAGGAAAATTACCGTTCAACCAAAACCATTCTCCAAGCAGCCAATGACGTCATCAAAAACAATAAAAACCGTCGCCCCAAGAATCTCTGGACCCAGAATGCCGATGGGGAGCAAATCGTTTATTATCGCGCAAATGACGAACAGGATGAGGCTGTTTTTGTAGCCAAAACCATTGATGAACTTGGTCGTAGTCAAAACTTCCTCCACAAGGATTTTGCAGTTCTTTATCGGACTAATGCGCAATCCCGTACTATTGAGGAAGCACTGCTTAAGTCCAATATTCCTTATACTATGGTCGGAGGGACCAAGTTCTACAGCCGTAAGGAAATCCGTGATATTATCGCCTACCTTAATCTTATTGCTAATTTAAGTGACAATATCAGTTTTGAGCGCATTATTAACGAACCAAAACGTGGAATTGGCCCAGGAACCGTTGAGAAAATCCGTGATTTTGCGAATATGCAAGAGATGTCTATGCTGGATGCTTCAGCTAATATTATGTTGTCTGGCATCAAAGGAAAAGCAGCACAGTCAATTTGGGACTTTGCCAATATGATCTTGGATTTGCGAGAAAAACTGGATCAATTAACTATCACCGAGCTGGTGGAGGCTGTTCTAGAAAAAACTGGTTATATCGATATTCTCAATGCCCAAGCAACCTTAGAGAGCAAGGCTCGTGTTGAAAATATCGAAGAGTTCCTATCTGTTACCAAGAACTTTGATGACAATCCTGATAGTCAAGAAGAAGAAACAGGTTTGGATAAACTCAGTCGTTTCCTGAATGACTTAGCCTTGATTGCGGATACGGATACAGGCAGTCAGGAGACATCTGAAGTAACCTTAATGACCCTCCATGCAGCGAAAGGACTCGAGTTCCCAGTTGTCTTTATTATTGGGATGGAGGAGAATGTCTTTCCCCTTAGCCGTGCAGCTGAAGATCCAGATGAACTGGAAGAAGAACGCCGTTTGGCCTATGTCGGTATCACACGAGCAGAAAAGATCCTCTATCTGACCAATGCCAACTCTCGCTTGCTTTTCGGTCGTACAAATTATAACCGTCCAACACGTTTCATCAATGAGATCAGTTCGGACTTGCTCGAGTATCAAGGTTTGGCCCGTCCAGCGAATACTAGCTTTAAAGCCTCTTATAGCAGTGGTGGGATTGCTTTCGGTCAAGGTATGAGCTTAGCTCAGGCCCTTCAAGAACGGAAACGCAATGCTGCACCAAGCTCTATCCAGTCAAGTGGTCTTCCGTTTGGACAGTTTACATCCGGAAATAAAAAAGATTCAAGCGATACCAACTGGTCTATTGGGGATATTGCCCTTCACAAGAAATGGGGAGAGGGAACTGTTCTGGAAGTCTCTGGTAGCGGTGATACTCAGGAACTGAAAATTAACTTCCCAGAAGTAGGACTTAAAAAACTCCTAGCCAGCGTTGCTCCAATTGAGAAAAAAATCTAATTTTTCATCCTCCTCACGAATAATAAAGTGAGGAGGATTTTTATGTACAGTATTTCATTCCAAGAAGATTCGCTCTTGCCTAGAGAAAGACTAGTTAAAGAAGGAGTAGAGGCTCTAAGCAATCAAGAGTTGTTAGCTATTTTGCTCAGAACAGGAACGCGTCAGGCTAATGTCTTTGAAATTGCCCAGAGAGTCTTGAATAGTCTTAACAGTCTAACTGATCTGAAAAATATGACCCTGCAGGAATTGCAGAGTCTGTCTGGTATTGGACGGATTAAAGCCATTGAACTACAAGCAGTGATTGAACTGGGACACCGCATTCACAAACATGAAACCCTTGAGATGGAAAGTATTCTCAGTAGTCAAAAGCTAGCCAAGAAAATGCAACAGGAACTTGGCGACAAAAAACAAGAGCACCTAGTGGCGCTCTATCTCAATACTCAAAATCAAATCATCCATCAGCAAACTATTTTTATCGGATCTGCGACACGCAGCATTGCTGAACCGAGGGAAATCCTTCACTATGCCCTCAAGCATATGGCTACCTCAGTGATTCTCGTTCACAATCATCCATCCGGTGCTGTATCTCCTAGTCGAAACGACAACCATGTCACTAAACTAGTCAAGGAAGCCTGCGAACTGATGGGAATTGTGTTTCTGGATCATCTGATTGTCTCTCACTCGGATTACTTTAGTTACCGTGAAAAGACGGATTTGATTTAAGATTACACATGATCTTACTCAATCACTTTTAAAACATAGGAATCTACTTCTGCCATATTGATAACAGGAAGAGGTTTTATCGTGGGTACAAGTAAATTTTCTTGAACGATAAAGTTGACAATCGAATTGAAATCTTCGATTTTATAATATCTTTTTTTATGAATAAGAATATCTCTGTAAAAGTAAAGACTTGAATGAAATTTACTTTTTAGTTTGGCATCTGCCTTTTTACAAAATAGTTTTGCCTTTTTAGACATTTCTTTCAGCTGTTTTTCTTTTTCTTTTTGAGATAGTTTATCGAAATTCTCTTTATTCTTAGAAAAAGATTGGTAACTTTCCGCTGTTAAAAGTCTATAGAGATTAGAAAGATGAAAGCAAACACTTATTTCTTTTTCATTGTTTGATAAGAAAAGATTAGCTTCCTTTTTCTTATAAGATATGAAAACATTAGCTTCTATATCTCTCAAAATCTCATGAGTAGAAGGTATTTTAATTTCATTCATGATTTAATAACCTATTTATAAGTCCTAGAGTTCGTTAACAACATAGTCAAATAGCATTTTATCTTTGGGGCGATTCTCAAAGAGAAATTCAGGATGCCATTGAACACCAAGATAAGGAAAGCCGTCCGTAGTGGTCACAGCCTCAATGATTCCATCTTTAGGATCATGTGCTACAACCTTAAGATTTGAGGCTAGATCTTTAATGCTCTGGTGGTGGAAGGAGTTGATGTGAGAGATTTCTCCATAGATTTCTCGGAGAATGGTATCAGGTTCCGTTACGAGGCGTTGGGTAGTGTATTCGGCTGAACAGTCCTGCCAATGATCCTCAATATCTTGGTGAAGCGTGCCTCCCATGGCGACATTGAAAAGTTGAGTACCCCGACAAACAGAGAAAATTGGCTTCTTTTGCTTAATCGCTTCTTTGATAAGTGCTAGTTCAAAAATATCTCTTTGAAGGTGGTAGTCATCACTATCAATAGCCTTTGGTTCACCATAGTATTTTGGATCAACATTTTGCCCACCCGTTAGGATGAGCTTATCAATGATACTGATGTAATAGGCAGCCATTTCTTGATCACCAATCGGTAGGATGATTGGAATTCCGCCAGCGTCCTTGACTCCTTCAATAAATCCCTTCGCTGCATAGCTCATCATGATGTCATCATCTGGATGAGTTTTTTCATTTCCTGTAATCCCAATAACTGGTTTTTTCATAAATGCTTTCGCTTTCTAATCCTCTTTACGCATAAAATAGAGGAGGGTTTGGAGTTCACTTGTCAAATCAACATACTGAACGACCACATCTTTTGGGAGGTGAAGGTGAACAGGGGAAAAGCTGAGAATACCTTTTATACCAGCATCAACCAAAAGATTGGCAACTTCTTGTGATTTAACACTTGGAACTGTTAGGATAGCAGTTTTGACATCTGCTTCTTTGATTTTTTCTTTAATCTGTGAGATACCATAGATTGGAATTCCATCAGGTGTCTGGCTCCCAACTTCTGGATGGTCATCTAGGTCAAAGGCCATGATAATTTTCATCTTGTTACGCTCGTGGAAGCGGTAGTGGAGAAGGGCATGCCCCATATTACCAATCCCAACCAACATAACATTGGTGATGGAGTTATCATTTAGGAGATCAGCAAAAAAATTCATCAATTTTTTGACATCGTAACCAAAACCACGACGACCTAGCTCGCCAAAATAGGAAAAATCCCGACGAACGGTCGCAGAATCGATACCGATAGCCTCTGCAATTTGCTTGGAGTTGGCACGTTCGATTTTTTCTGCATGAAATCTCTTGAAAATTCGGTAGTAAAGAGAGAGTCTTTTTGCTGTTGCTTTTGGAATAGCAGACTGTTTATCTTTCACAAAATCACAACCTTTCTATTCTTCTATTTTATAGAAACATTGTGAAAAAATCAACAAAAACAAGAAAAAACTAAGAAATTTCTTAGTTTTTATCTGAAAAATGAGCTTGTGATAGAAAACGGTAGAGATCGCCAACCAATCCTTGATAAATCACCTTATCATTCAGCGTTAAGGAGCTGAATGATAAGGTGAGTATCAGGTAGGGTCACACAGCCTGATAGAGATAACATAAGCTCTTCGTAATCCTTATATTCAAGTGTACGTTCTACGTGATAGTTATCTTGATAGGTAAGTCGATACATAGTCAATTATCTTTCTTCTTTAGTGAAGATACCGCGTTCTACTAAACTGTCCATGAGGAAGTAGAATTTTTCTTGGTGAATATGGTGATCTTCTGATTTAAAGATATTCACCAAACGAAGGCCAGATTTGTCAGTGATGTTGAGTTTAGCACCTGTAAGGTCTTTATTGATGATGATTTTTAGGTTGAAACCTTCACCACTGTTGGGTACTTTTTCAAGTAGACGAGTCAGTTCGAAGTTTCCAACTTTTGTTTCAAAGAAAGTATTGTCTTTCAGTGTGAACTTTTTGACAGTTGGGCTAAGTGTATAGTCGTAGCGGCAGTTTTGTAGTTTAATGGTTTTTTCGAATGCCATTAGATTAATCTCCAATAATATTTTTTAAGGTTTGTGCGAGTTGTTTCAGTTCCTCCTCAGTGTTAAGAGGAGAGAGACTGATACGGACAGATTCTTTCAATCGATGTGAATCTGGTCCATAAAATGCTTCAAGCACATGACTGGTTTGCACAATACCAGCAGTACAAGCGGAACCGGTAGAAATTGAAATTCCCTCAAGGTCTAACCGAAGTAAAAGCAAATCATTTTTCTGACCAGGAAAACCGATATTCAAAACATAAGGCAGTTGGTCTTGACTTTCATTGAGATAGTAGTCTAAATCAGCAATTTCTTCTAAAAAAGCAGATTTGAGTGCGCTTAGTTTTTGGTAATGCTTAGCTTGGTTATTTAAATCCTCTTTGAGAGCAGCGACCATACCTACAATGGCAGCGAGATTTTCTGTTCCAGCCCGTTTCTTTTGTTCTTGGTCTCCACCGTGAAGGTAGGAATCAAAGCCCGTGGAAGAAGCATAAAGAAAGCCAACTCCTTTTGGTCCATGGAATTTGTGGGCAGAAGCGCTAAGGAAATCAATTCCTAATTCTTCAGGATGGATAGGGATTTTTCCGATAGCTTGAACAGCATCAACATGATAAGCAGCAGGATGTTCTTTTAAAATACGTCCAATCTCAGCGATAGGTAAGAGACTACCTGTTTCATTATTAGCATACATGGTGGAAACGAGAATGGTATCGTCACGTAAAGCTTCTTGAATCTGCTGCGCAGTGATTTCTTGATTTACTGGTTGGATGATGGTCGCTTCAAAACCAAAATGTTGTACCAGATAATCGATAGTCTCAAGCACAGAATGGTGTTCAATAGCTGTCGTGATGATATGTTTTCCACGATTTTGATGACGGAGACAATAGCCGATAATGGCTGTATTATTACTTTCTGTACCGCCAGATGTAAAAAAGATATGTTGAGGTTTGGTTCCTAGTAAGAGGGCTAAGTCCTGACGAGCTTCTCGCAAGAGTTTGCCAGCCTGCCGACCATGGCTATGAATACTAGAAGGATTACCATGAGTTTCTTGCATGACCTTAGTCATTTCAGAAATAGCTACTGCTGACATAGGAGTCGTAGCAGCATTGTCCAAATAAATCAAAGAATCACCTTATTTCTTTTTGTTGTAAGCAAAGAGTGGGCTGACTGGTTTTCTTTCATGGATGCGGACGATAGCATCTCCGATTAATTCGCTAGCAGTAATGTAACATACATTTTCTGGAGTTCTTTCTTTGGTTGCTACTGAGTCCGTCACGAGGATTTCTTTGATGTTTGTAGCGTCAAGAAGATCTGCTGCACCTTCAACAAATAAACCGTGACTGGATACTGCATAAATCTCAGTTGCGCCTTCACGTTCAACGATTTTGGCTGCTTCAGAGAATGTACGACCAGTATTTAGGATGTCGTCAATCAAGATAGCCTTTTTGCCTTCAACATCCCCAATGATATAGCCTTCGTTACGATCAGAATCATCTTGGGCGTAGTCAATGATAGCGATAGGAGCATCAAGGTATTCAGCCAAACTACGTGCACGTTTAACACCAGAGTTCTTTGGACTAACAACAACGACATCAGAGCCAAGAAGACCTTTATCACAGTAGTGCTTAGCAAATAGAGGAACAGTATAAAGATTGTCTACAGGAATGTCAAAGAAACCTTGGACCTGAACAGCATGGAGGTCAAGTGTTAGAACACGGCTTACACCAGCTTTGACAAGCATATTGGCAACTAGTTTTGCAGTGAGGGGTTCGCGAGAAGAAGCGATACGGTCCTGACGCGCATAACCAAAGTAAGGAAGGACAACGTTGATACTATGAGCACTTGCACGTACACAAGCATCAACCATGATCAACAACTCCATCAAGTGGTTGCTAACAGGGTAGCTGGTTGACTGGATGATGTAGACATCGTAACCACGGACACTTTCTTCAATGTTGACCTGGATTTCGCCGTCAGAAAATTGTCGAGAGGATAACTTCCCGAGAGGTACACCAACTGTATCCGCAATCTTTTGAGCGATTTCATGGTTAGAGTTTAGGGTGAAAAGTTTCATGTTGTTTCTATCTGACATTATAGACCGTCCTCTGTAAACTTTGCGAATCTTCTCTGAGAAAGTTTTGTTTTTCAAAGCCAGATTCTTTTATTTTTATCTTTTCTATTTTACCAAAAAAAGGAGATTATTTCAGCTTTTTTTCATGCTTTTAATAAAACGAATTAATTTTGATGGAGCTTTCTGATAAGTAATCTGATTTTCATCTAAAAATCTCTGAAAATCTTCTTTCCCTTTTTCATGGTCGGTGACTTCAAGCTCGAGTTCATAGTCCATCTGGTCAAAGTATCGACTTTCATCTAAGGCCATTAAGCCAATCTCAGCTTTCATTTCATAACGTAGAGTGGAAAGGCAGCCTAGAACAAGCCAGTCATGGCTTTCGATGCCAATCTTAGCGAGTTTCTCTAGAACGAGCCCTGGAGGTAGTTTTTGTTTTTCGAGGTACGATTCAGCTTCTGGAAGAGTTAGTTTCTGGTTGTATTCCATATTTCCTACAGTTTGAGGTACTTTTAAGGTCAATTCCGCCCAATCTGCAAAAGTGCGAATGCGCATGGCAACCTTCTTTTCATGCAATTGGAAATCTGGTGTGTCAATGTAGTAGTTCTTCTGAAGAACGGGTTGGATATGGGAAAACTGTTTTTTTAGATGATCATATTCCTCTTTTTTCAGAAGTGTTTTCAATTCTATTTCTAAATGTTTCATTTTTTCAACCTTTTCTATATCTTTGAAAGCGATTTATGGTATAATGGACAATGTATTTATTGTATACGAATGTACTGAAAAAATCAAAGATTTTCGACAGAGCAATCAAACATTACAAGGGAGAAAGTATGACCATAGAATGGGAAGAATTTTTAGATCCTTACATTCAGGCTGTTGGTGAATTGAAGATTAAACTTCGGGGAATTCGCAAACAGTATCGTAAGCAAAATAAGCATTCTCCGATCGAGTTTGTAACGGGTCGTGTCAAACCGATTGAAAGTATCAAAGAAAAGATGGCTCGTCGAGGAATTACTTATGCAACTTTAGAAAATGACTTGCAAGATATTGCTGGTTTACGTGTCATGGTCCAGTTTGTTGATGACGTCAAAGAGGTAGTTGAGATTCTACGTAAACGCCAAGATATGAGAATCGTTCAGGAACGAGATTATATCACTCATCGTAAGGCTTCGGGCTATCGTTCTTATCACGTGGTTGTCGAGTACACGGTTGATACGATCAACGGAGCTAAGACGATTTTGGCAGAAATTCAAATACGGACTTTAGCCATGAATTTTTGGGCTACGATTGAACACTCGCTCAATTATAAGTATCAGGGTGATTTTCCAGAAGAAATCAGGAAAAGACTGGAAATCACAGCGAAAATAGCCTATCAACTGGATGAAGAAATGGGTAAGATTCGTGACGATATCCAGGAAGCGCAGGCTCTCTTTGATCCATTGAGCAGAAAATTAAACGATGGTGTAGGAAATAGTGACGATACAGATGAAGAATACAGGTAAACGAGTTGACCTCATAGCAAATAGAAAACCTCAGAGTCAGAAGGTCTTGCATGAGCTGAGGGAAAAACTCAAGAAACAACATTTTATACTGAACGATACCAATCCCGATATCGTCATTTCCATTGGTGGTGACGGGATGCTTTTGTCTGCCTTTCACAAGTATGAGAATCAGTTAGACAAGGTTCGATTTGTAGGTGTTCATACAGGGCATTTAGGATTTTACACAGATTATCGTGATTTTGAGCTGGATCAATTGGTGACCAATCTTTTACTAGATACTGGTGCCAAAGTTTCTTATCCGGTCTTGAATGTTAAGGTAACGCTTGAAAATGGAGAGGTGAAAATCTTCCGTGCTTTAAATGAAGCCAGCATCCGTCGATCAGACCGCACCATGGTTGCGGATATCATCATTAACCATGTTCCGTTCGAGCGATTTCGTGGAGATGGAGTGACTGTTTCAACGCCGACGGGAAGTACTGCCTACAACAAATCCTTGGGTGGAGCTGTTTTGCATCCGACCATTGAAGCCTTACAGTTGACGGAAATAGCAAGTCTTAACAACCGAGTCTATCGCACTTTGGGTTCATCAATCATTATTCCCAAAAAAGATAAGATTGAGCTCTTGCCGACACGCAATGATTACCACACGATATCAGTCGATAACAGCGTCTATTCCTTCCGTAATATCGAACGGATTGAGTATCAAATCGACCATCACAAGATTCACTTCGTAGCGACACCAAGTCATACTAGTTTCTGGAATCGTGTCAAAGATGCCTTCATCGGCGAGGTGGATGAATGAGGTTCGAATTTACCGCAGATGAGCACGTCAAAGTTAAAACTTTCCTCAAGAAACATGAGGTTTCTAAGGGACTTTTGGCTAAGATTAAGTTTCGAGGCGGGGCTATTCTGGTCAATGACCAACCACAAAATGCGACTTATCTCTTAGATATTGGAGACAGGGTAACTATTGACATTCCAGCGGAGGAAGGGTTTGAGAGTCTTGAAGCAATTGAGCGTCCACTGGATGTTCTCTATGAGGATGACCATTTTCTGGTTTTGAATAAACCTTATGGAGTAGCTTCCATCCCCAGTGTCAATCATTCCAATACCATTGCTAATTTTATCAAGGGCTACTATGTTAAGCAAGAATATGAAAACCAGCAAGTTCACATCGTGACTAGGCTTGATAGAGATACATCTGGTTTGATGCTCTTTGCCAAGCACGGTTATGCTCATGCACGATTAGACAAGCAACTGCAACGAAAGTCTATCGAAAAAAGGTATTTTGCACTTGTTAAAGGAGATGGTGACTTGGAGCCAGAGGGGGAGATTATTGCCCCGATTGCGCGTGATGAAGATTCTATTATCACGAGACGGGTTGCCAAAGGTGGGAAATACGCTCATACGTCTTACAAAGTTGTAGCGTCCTATGGAAATATTCACCTAGTTGATATTCGCCTGCATACTGGGCGAACCCACCAAATCCGAGTGCATTTTTCTCATATTGGTTTTCCTTTGTTGGGAGACGATCTCTATGGAGGCGGCCTAGACGATGGGATTCAACGCCAGGCCTTGCATTGTCATTATTTATCTTTTTATCATCCCTTTCTAGAGCAAGATTTGCAACTAGAAAGCCCCTTACCGGATGATTTCAGCAATCTTATTACTCAGTTATCAACTAATACTCTTTAAAATCTATTTGGAGTATAATTTATTTTCTTAAAGGAGAAAACTCATGGAAGTTTTTGAAAATCTCAAAGCCAACCTAGTTGGCAAAAATGCTCGTATCGTTCTCCCTGAAGGGGAAGAGCCACGTATTCTTCAAGCAACAAAACGCTTGGTAAAAGAAACAGAAGTAATCCCTGTTTTGCTCGGAAACCCTGAAAAAATTAAAATTTATCTCGAAATCGAAGGGATCATGGATGGTTATGAAGTGATTGATCCTCAACATTATCCTCAATTCGAAGAAATGGTTGCTGCTTTGGTAGAGCGTCGTAAGGGCAAAATGACTGAAGAAGAAGCGCGCAAAGTTTTGGTTGAAGATGTCAACTACTTTGGTGTGATGCTAGTCTACTTGGGCTTGGTTGACGGTATGGTATCTGGTGCGATTCACTCAACTGCCTCAACAGTTCGCCCAGCCCTTCAAATTATCAAAACTCGTCCAAATGTAACTCGTACTTCAGGTGCTTTCCTCATGGTTCGTGGTACGGAACGTTACCTATTTGGAGACTGTGCCATTAACATCAATCCAGATGCAGAAGCTTTGGCTGAAATTGCGATCAATTCAGCAATCACAGCTAAAATGTTTGGTATTGAACCTAAAATTGCTATGCTAAGCTATTCTACTAAAGGTTCAGGTTTTGGTGAAAGTGTTGATAAGGTAGTGGAAGC
The DNA here is from genome assembly GCF_001815805.1 of Streptococcus sp. HMSC072D05. Taxonomy (GTDB): domain Bacteria; phylum Bacillota; class Bacilli; order Lactobacillales; family Streptococcaceae; genus Streptococcus. Next base: position 541,610 of record NZ_KV822038.1, on the reverse strand, counting down.
TACAAAAATTGCTCACGACTTGCGTCCCGACCTTGAGATTGATGGTGAGTTGCAATTTGACGCTGCCTTTGTTCCTGAAACTGCAGCTCTTAAAGCTCCAGGAAGTAATGTAGCTGGTCAAGCAAATGTCTTTGTCTTCCCAGGTATCGAAGCAGGAAATATTGGGTACAAGATGGCAGAACGTCTCGGTGGTTTTGCGGCTGTCGGACCTGTTTTGCAAGGATTGAACAAACCAGTTAACGACCTTTCTCGTGGATGTAATGCAGATGATGTGTACAAGTTGACCCTTATCACAGCAGCTCAAGCAGTTCATCAATAAGATTTAGTCCTCTTTCCCATGGGAAGAGGCTTTTTAGTACTGAGAAAAGGACAGTTAGAAGCTTCTATGTTATACTAGATATATGTTAGATTTGAAAGAATACGGTATCGTCATGTGGCCGGAGGAGAAGATTATTTCTTTTCGTGAAAAACTCCTCAACTGGTATGATGAAAACAAGCGAGATTTGCCTTGGCGGAGAAGTAAAAATCCTTATCATATCTGGGTATCTGAAATCATGCTTCAGCAGACCAGAGTGGATACAGTTATTCCATACTACGAACGATTCTTGGACTGGTTTCCAACTGTTGAAAGTCTGGCCAATGCCCCTGAGGAGCGTTTACTGAAAGCATGGGAAGGTTTGGGCTATTATTCCCGCGTACGCAATATGCAGGCTGCAGCCCAGCAGATTATGGCTGACTTTGGGGGTCAATTTCCAAACACCTATGAAGGAATTTCTAGTTTAAAAGGGATTGGCCCTTACACTGCGGGAGCTATTTCCAGTATCGCTTTTAATTTGCCTGAGCCAGCGGTTGATGGCAATGTCATGCGGGTTTTGGCACGCTTGTTTGAGGTTAATCATGATATCGGAGTTCCCAGCAATCGCAAAATTTTTCAGGCAATGATGGAAATCTTGATTGACCCGAAACGACCAGGTGACTTTAACCAAGCTCTGATGGATTTAGGGTCTGACATAGAGGCTCCAGTTAACCCTCGACCAGAAGAAAGCCCTGTTAAGGACTTTAGCGCAGCCTATCAGAACGGAACTATGGATGTATATCCGATTAAAGAACCCAGGAAAAAACCTCTCCCAATTTATCTCAAGGCTTTAGTTGTACGCAATGACCGTGGGCAATATTTACTAGAGAAAAATGAAAGCGAGAAACTACTAGCCGGTTTTTGGCACTTCCCTTTGATCGAAGTTGATGATTTCTCAAGTGATGACGATCAGCTAGATCTCTTTTCACAAGTCAAAGAGGAAAGCAGAGCATTTGGACCAAGCCCTCAAGAAAACTTTGAGCAGGATTATGATTTAGAAGTGAATTGGTCCCAGCAAGTATTTGACCAGGTCAAGCATGTATTTAGTCATCGGAAATGGCATATTCAAATCCTAGCTGGTCAAGTGTTGGAAACAAAACAGTTTTCGGACAGAGAAATTCGCTGGGTTTCTCCTCAGGAGTTTTCTGATTATCCACTTGCGAAGCCTCAACAAAAAATTTGGCAGGCTTATAAAACAAGTTTTGAAGATGAAGGCTTACAGTAGCCATTTGTGCCTTCTTTACATTTTTTTGTTATAATAGATAAAGAAAAGGTGATAAAATGAAAAAAATATTAATTGTAGATGATGAGAAACCAATCTCAGATATTATTAAGTTTAATATGGTCAAGGAAGGTTATGAAGTTGTTACAGCCTTCAATGGTCGTGAGGCAATCGAGTTATTTGAAGCAGAGCAACCAGATATTATTATTCTCGACTTGATGCTACCTGAAATTGATGGTTTAGAAGTGGCTAAATCTATTCGTAAGACTAGTAGCGTGCCGATTATCATGCTCTCAGCTAAGGATAGCGAGTTTGACAAGGTTATTGGTTTAGAGTTAGGTGCAGATGATTATGTTACAAAGCCTTTCTCAAACCGTGAGTTGCAAGCACGTGTTAAGGCTCTGCTTCGTCGTACAGACCTAGTTTCTGTGGATAGCCAAGAGTCTGATGAGAAGAAGGCGCAACCGTTACAAATCGGTGATTTGGAAATCGTTCCAGATGCTTACGTGGCTAAGAAATATGGTGAGGAGTTAGATTTGACCCACCGTGAGTTTGAACTCTTGTATCACTTGGCATCTCATATTGGTCAAGTGATTACGCGTGAACACTTGCTTGAGACTGTATGGGGTTATGACTATTTTGGTGATGTTCGTACTGTGGACGTGACCATTAGACGCTTGCGTGAGAAAATAGAAGACACTCCAAGTCGTCCAGAGTACATTCTCACACGTCGTGGTGTTGGATACTATATGAGAAATAATGATTGAAGATATTAGACAAACTATTCTGACCAGCGATTTTATCTTTATCTTGATTTTACTTGGTTTTATCTTGGTGGTGACCTTGCTGTTACTGGAAAATCGTCGGGATAATATCCGTCTAAAGGAGATAAATCAAAAGGTTAAGGACTTGATTGCAGGTGATTATTCTCAAGTTTTGGACTTGCAAGGAAGTACAGAAATCACCAATATCACCAATAATCTGAACGATTTATCAGAAGTTATTCGTTTGACCCAAGAAAATCTGGAACAAGAGAGTAAACGATTGAACAGTATTCTTTCTTACATGACAGATGGCGTTCTTGCGACCAATCGCCGTGGCCAGATTACCATGATCAACGATATGGCCAAGAAACAGCTCGGTGTGCAGAAAGAAGATGTTCTGAATAAAAGCATCCTCGAATTGCTTAAGATAGAAGATGAGTATGAGCTGCGTGATCTAATTACACAGATTCCTGAGTTGACGATTGACTCCCAGGATGTGAATGGTGAATATCTAAGCCTTCGTGTACGTTTTGCTCTGGTTCGCCGTGAGTCAGGTTTCATCTCTGGTTTGGTTGCCGTTTTACATGATACGACCGAACAGGAGAAGGAAGAGCGTGAGCGAAGACTCTTTGTTTCGAACGTGAGTCACGAGTTGCGAACTCCTTTGACCAGTGTTAAATCTTATCTCGAAGCCTTGGATGAGGGAGCTCTGTATGATCCTGTTGCTCCTGATTTTATCAAGGTTTCACTCGATGAAACCAACCGTATGATGCGGATGGTGACAGATCTCTTACATCTATCTCGTATTGATAATGCAACCACTCAGTTAGATGTGGAATTGATTAATTTTACAGCCTTCATCACCTTTATTCTCAACCGCTTTGATAAGATGAGAAGTCAGGATGACGAGAAAAAATATGAGCTTGTCAGAGATTACCCTATTAATTCAGTTTGGATCGAGATTGATACCGATAAGATGACTCAGGTGATTGATAATATTCTTAACAATGCCATCAAGTACTCACCAGATGGTGGAAAAATCACTGTCAGCATGAAGACCACAGACGACCAAATGATTTTATCTATCAAAGACCAAGGTCTAGGTATTCCAAAGCAAGATTTGCCGAAGATTTTTGACCGCTTTTACCGTGTGGATCGTGCAAGAAGCCGGGCCCAAGGTGGAACTGGTCTAGGTCTGGCCATCGCTAAAGAAATCATCAAACAACACAATGGTTTTATATGGGCCAAAAGTGAATACGGTAAGGGATCGACCTTTACCATCGTGCTCCCTTATGATAAGGATGCCGTAAAAGAAGAAATATGGGAGGACGAAATAGAAGACTAGAATGAGTGAAAAAGGCTTTAAATACAGTATTTTAGCGTCAGGTTCCAGTGGAAATTCCTTTTATCTGGAAACCCCAAAAAAGAAAATCCTAGTGGATGCAGGCTTGTCTGGTAAGAAAATTACTAGTCTGCTAGCTGAAATTAATCGCAAACCTGAAGATCTGGATGCGATTTTGATTACGCATGAGCATTCAGACCATATCCACGGAGTCGGTGTCTTGGCTCGTAAATATGGTATGGATCTTTACGCTAATGAAAAGACCTGGCAGGCTATGGAAAATAGTAAGTACCTCGGCAAGGTGGATTCTTCGCAAAAGCATATCTTTGAAATGGGTAGAACCAAAACCTTTGGGGATATCGACATTGAGAGTTTTGGTGTTAGCCATGATGCAGCAGCACCACAGTTTTACCGATTTATGAAAGACGACAAGAGCTTCGTCATGTTGACCGATACAGGTTATGTTAGTGACCGTATGGCAGGAATAGTCGAAAATGCAGACGGTTATCTCATCGAATCCAACCACGATGTAGAGATTTTGAGAGCAGGATCTTATGCTTGGCGTCTCAAACAGCGAATCCTATCTGATCTCGGTCACCTTTCTAATGAAGACGGTGCTGAGGCTATGATTCGTGCAATGGGAAATCGAACAAAGAAAATCTATCTTGGGCATTTGTCTAAAGAGAACAATATCAAAGAACTAGCTCATATGACCATGGTCAACCAGCTAGCCCAAGCGGATCTGGGAGTCGGAGTAGACTTTAAGGTTTATGATACCTCACCAGATACTGCAACACCATTGACAGATATATAAAAAAGAAGGCGAGTGCCTTCTTTTGTTTTGTACTTTGTCAGGGTTTTAGTGTGGTATAATGATAAAAATAACTAAAGGAGTAGAAGTGTGAAGAGAAAATGGTTATTAAAGGATTATTATGACACAACGATTATCATACTTGCATTGATATCTGTTGTCCTTGTTTTGCTTGGATTTGCTGAGATGATTGATTTAGACAGTCCTCCATACAGTATTATTGACTTACTGATTTGGTTTGTTTTTGTAGTAGATTATGGTTGGCGGTTCTTTTCAAGTAAAGAAAAATGGAGATTTATACTTGAAAATATCTTTGATCTGTTAGCTATTCTTCCTTTAAATGCTATTTTTACAGTATTTCGTTTAGGACGTATCTTCCGCCTAGCAAGGTTGACAAAATTACTAAAACTGACTCGTCTTTTAAGGATCGTAGGGTTAACTGGAAAGCTGGGAAAGAAGGTAAGCAAACTCTTACGGACAAATGGCTTACTTTATATTTTTTATCTCAATTCCTTTATTGTACTGGTAGGGAGTTCAATTTTATCTGTTGTTGAAGAAAAATCTTTTTCTGATAGTCTTTGGTGGGCGCTGGTAACGGTAACAACTGTTGGTTATGGGGATATTGTTCCTGAATCTATTTTTGGGAAGTGGTTAGCTGTTTTACTAATGCTTGTTGGTATTGGCACAATAGGGATGTTAACGAGTGCCTTGACAAACTTTTTTGTAAAGGATAATCCAGATGAGCAGATAAAACTTGATAACCTCCAAGACGAATTACGGAGTCAAAGGATCTTACTAGAGAAACAATCTGAAAAGATAGAAGAACTGCATAGAATGATACAAGACTTGCTTGAAAAAAAGTAATTTAGACCATACAAAAACCACTCGACGAGTGGCTTTTTTACAATCCAGCAAATTCCTTGATTTCTTGTGCAGACATAGAAGAGTCGCAACGGACCTTGATTTGGCCATCTGCAATGTGAACAAATCCTGGTACGGTTGGAATTCCATAACGTGAGCGGAATTCTTGCAATTCATTGAGTTGGCTTGGTTCTTCACTGTTGATGAAGTAGATGTGGGCTTTAGTTTCAGCTACGACACCTGCCAATGTGCCAGCAAATTTACGGCAGTAAGGGCAAGTTTTGCGACCAACAAAGAAGGTTGCAGTTTCTTTCTTATCAAGTGCTTCTTGCGCACGCGCAACTGTAGTGACTTCAAGGTCTTTGATGTTTTCTAAAAATTGTTCCATGAGATTACCTCGCTTTCATTGATAAGTCTAGTATGCCATAAAGTTTCTAAAAATGCTTAGATTTGATACGAAAAAAAGATGAGATTGGTTGGTCTCATCTTTTATAATTTCTTATTTAACAAAGGCATTGATTTCTGCTTCGATGTTGGCAATCTTAGCTTGTGAATCTTCATTGCTTTCACCCACAACAGCAATGTAGAATTTGATTTTTGGTTCTGTACCTGAAGGGCGAACTGCAATCCATGAACCGTCAGCAAGTGTATATTTCAACACATCACTTGGAGGAGTTGTCAAGTTTGTAACAGTACCATCAGCAGCAGTAGCAGTTTGAGCCTTGAAGTCTTCTACGACAGTGATAGCTGTTGCATTCCATTCTTTTGGAGCATTGTTACGGAACTTAGCCATGATTTCCTTGATTTGTTCTGCACCATCAACACCAGAAAGGGTAACAGAGATAGTCTTTTCAGCGTAGTAGCCGTATTCTTTGTAGATTTCTTCGATACCGTCAGCAAGTGTCAAACCACGTGAACGGTAGTAGGCAGCAAGCTCAGCAACGACAAGAACGGCTTGGATGGCGTCTTTATCACGTACGAATGGTTTAATCAAGTAACCGAAGCTTTCTTCAAATCCCATCATGTAAGTGTGATTGTGTTTTTCTTCAAATTCTTGGATTTTCTCTGCGATAAATTTGAAACCTGTCAAAACGTTGAACATGGTTGCGCCGTAGCTTTCAGCAATCTTCGTTACCAAGTCAGTTGATACGATGGATTTGCAGAGAGCTGCATTTTCAGGAAGAGTTCCAGCATTTTTGTGGGCTTCCAAGATGTATTTAGCCATGATAGCACCGATTTGGTTACCTGAAAGGTTAAGGTAGCTACCATCTTTTTGAAGAACTTCAACACCAACACGGTCAGCGTCAGGGTCAGTTGCAACAAGCACATCTGCACCAACTTGACGACCAAGTTCTTCAGCAAGGGCGAAGGCTGCTTGGCTTTCTGGGTTTGGAGATTTTACAGTTGAGAAGTCAGGATCAGCAGTTGCTTGTGCTTCAACAACTTGAACAGAGTCAAATCCTGCTTGAGCAAGAGCACGACGAGCCAACATTTCACCCGTACCATGAAGTGGTGTGTAGACAATCTTCATGTCTTTACCGAATTCTTCGATCAAGGCTGGGTTGATGTTTACGTCTTTAACTTCTTTAAGGTATTCTGCATCAACAGCTTCGCCGATAACTTCAATCAAGCCAGAAGCTTTTTCCGCTTCTACATCGGCAACTTCCACAGCGAATGGATTTTCGATAGCACGAATGTAAGTAGTCAAAGCGTCCGCGTCATGTGGAGGCATTTGTCCACCGTCTTCACCGTAAACCTTGTAACCGTTAAATGGAGCAGGGTTATGGCTGGCAGTAATCATGATACCTGCAAAACAGTTGAGGTGACGAACTGCAAATGACAGTTCTGGAGTTGGACGGAGGCTTTCAAATACGTAAGATTTGATACCGTGTTTAGCAAGAACTGCCGCAGATTCAAAGGCAAACTCAGGTGAGAAGTGACGGCTATCGTAGGCAATTGCTACACCACGTTCTTTTTCGTTTCCACCTTTTGACTCAATCAAACGAGCCAAACCTTCGGTAGCTTGACGAACAACGTAGATATTGATGCGGTTTGTACCAGCACCGATCAAACCACGCATACCAGCGGTACCAAATTCAAGATTGGTATAAAAGGCATCTTCCTTTGTTTTTTCGTCCATATTGATTAAATCTTGACGAAGGTAGTCTGGAAGGTCAGCAAAATCGACCCATTTTTGATAATTTTCTTGGTAAGTCATAGAGTGTCTCCTTTGTTTATTTGCTTTAATCGCTTTCATTATATCACGATTTGACATTTTAGTAAAACGTTAGCATAACTTAAAATGTAGGAAATTAACTTTTGCACTTTAGCGGGAAAATGGTGGGGACTGTGCTTACTTATACTAAGTTAGGGATGAAAATTAATTATTAGATACTTTATAACATGAAAGTTTATAATTCATTTTGTAGGTTTGTTGAAGAAAAAAATCAAAAATATTGTTATATTCTATTCTTTTTATAAAGAATCCTTTAATGCATCAAATGAACAGATAGAAAAATTTAAGTTAAAACTCTATAAATTTAAGATATTTTGAAAATATCTGGTTTCTGTTTTGATTTTTATTCTGCGTATGGTAAAATATAGTAAATCATTAAAGGAGAATCCATTATGAAAAAAATTCTTAAGCATTCTGCCTTGCTTTTATCAGCTTTAGCACTGGTTGCCTGTGGAGCTCAAAAAAAAGCAAGCGACAATGGTACAGCTTCAAACTCTAACTTTGAGGTTTCTGTAAAAGACGGTATGTATGTATTGCCTAAAGATGAGGATTCATCATCAACATACCTTGCACTTCAAGTCGAAATCAAGAACAATCGTGATAAACAGTTTAGTTTTACTAGCCAAGATATCACGCTATACAATGAAAAGGATGAAAAATTACAACCAATTCAAGTTTATGAAAGCGACAGTAAAACGAAATTTATGTCATATGGTGACAGTCTTTCTAAAGGAAAGAGCGTTGCTGGTTATGTAGTGTATGAAGTCGATAAGAATGCTAAGTATGAACTTCACTTTGCACCTAGCTTTTACGATGACATCAAAGAAAATTCTAAAAAGAATAACGATGTAGCAATCAAGGTGGATCCAAGTCAGTATGAAGACAATATTGATGAAGCGAAAGATGTAATGAAAAAATATGTCGATGCTGTTTACCTTAATGGGGAAAGTTCTGGTGGTGGAACGAACCTAAGTGCTACTGATAATAAGTCACAAGTTGTTGCGCTTGCTGATGATAAAAAATCTTCTGATAATAGTGCTGAATTCACAAACGATGCGAAAGCTGATAAAGAAGAGTTTATCAAGAAATTTACAGAATCGTTCGGAAAAGGCTTCTATAACTACAAACCGTCTGATTCAGAACTTAGAACATTCGCAGATGCTTACATCAAAGCAAATGCTAAGAGAGCAAAAGTTGATTACAAGGTGAAGACATACTTGCCAGACTATGCTGTTGTTTATGTTAGACCAGAAACAATCGACTTGGATAACTTGAATGTTTATGAATTGAGCCGTAAATTCTACGAAGAAAACAAAGGTAAATATAGCAACTACTCTGAAGCTATGAAAGCTGGTGAAAAATACATTTTAGAAAATGCACCAAGTCAATTTGATTCAACTCCTCTAGACACTAGTGATAACATGAAGAAAGAGGGTTATGAAATTAAAATGACTAAGAAAGATGGAAAATGGACCATCGATACCTCTTCTAAAAACTATGAATTGAAAGATATGGCTCGCACATTCCGTGGAGGCATTGGATACTAAGATGAAAGGTTCGAGTTTATGACTCGAACTTTTTTCGTTGCAATTGTGCAAAAGAGAAAAAGATAGTAAAATAGAGATATGATTATTTTACAAGCTAATAAAATTGAACGATCTTTTGCTGGTGAGGTTCTTTTTGAACATATCAACCTGCAAGTAGATGAACGAGACCGAATTGCTCTTATTGGGAAAAATGGTGCAGGTAAGTCTACTCTTTTAAAGATTTTGGTTGGAGAAGAGGAGCCAACTAGTGGAGAAATTAATAAGAAAAAAGATATCTCTCTGTCTTACCTAGCCCAAGATAGCCGTTTTGAGTCTGAAAATACCATTTATGATGAAATGCTTCACGTCTTTGATGACTTGCGTCGGGCAGAGACACAACTGCGTCAAATGGAATTAGAGATGGGTGAAAAGTCGGGTGAAGATTTGGATAAACTGATGGCGGATTATGATCGTTTGTCAGAGAATTTCCGCCAGGATGGTGGCTTTACTTACGAAGCTGATATTCGAGCGATTTTGAATGGATTCAAGTTTGACGAGTCTATGTGGCAGATGAAAATTGCTGAGCTTTCAGGTGGTCAAAATACTCGTCTTGCACTGGCTAAAATGCTCCTTGAAAAGCCAAATCTCTTGGTCTTGGACGAGCCAACCAACCACTTGGATATCGAAACCATTGCCTGGTTGGAAAATTACCTAGTAAATTATAGTGGTGCACTCATTATTGTCAGTCACGACCGTTACTTTTTGGATAAGGTTGCGACGGTTACACTCGATTTGACTAAGCATTCCTTAGATCGTTATGTAGGTAATTACTCTCGCTTTGTTGAGTTAAAGGAGCAAAAGCTAGCTACTGAGGCAAAAAACTATGAAAAGCAACAGAAGGAAATCGCGGCTCTAGAAGACTTTGTCAATCGCAATCTAGTCCGAGCTTCAACGACCAAACGTGCCCAATCTCGCCGTAAACAACTAGAAAAAATGGAGCGTTTGGACAAGCCTGAAGCTGGCAAGAAATCAGCCAACATGACCTTCCAGTCGGAAAAAACGTCTGGAAATGTCGTTTTAACCGTTGAAAATGCGGCTATTGGCTATGATGGGGAAATATTTTCAGAGCCTATCAACCTAGACCTTCGTAAGATGAATGCTGTTGCGATTGTCGGACCAAACGGCATCGGGAAATCAACCTTTATCAAGTCTATTGTGGACCAGATCCCTTTTATCAAGGGAGAGAAGCGTTTTGGTGCCAATGTTGAGGTTGGTTACTATGACCAGACTCAAAGCAAGCTAACACCAAGCAATAGTGTCCTAGATGAACTTTGGAATGATTTTAAACTAACACCAGAGGTTGAAATCCGTAATCGACTTGGAGCCTTCCTTTTCTCAGGAGATGATGTTAAGAAATCAGTTGGCATGCTGTCAGGTGGCGAAAAAGCTCGTTTGTTACTTGCCAAACTTTCTATGGAAAACAACAACTTTTTAATTCTTGACGAGCCGACCAACCACTTGGATATTGATAGCAAGGAAGTGCTAGAAAATGCCTTGATTGACTTTGATGGGACCCTTCTTTTCGTCAGTCACGACCGTTACTTTATCAATCGTGTAGCCACTCATGTTTTGGAATTGTCCGAAAATGGTTCAACCCTCTACCTTGGGGATTACGACTACTATGTTGAAAAGAAAGCAGAAGTAGAAGCGATTCAGACAGCGGAAGCTTCAACTAGCAATCAAGAAAAAGAAGAAAGTCCAGTTAATGATTATCAGGCTCAGAAAGAAAGTCAGAAAGAAGCCCGCAAACTCATGCGACAAATCGAAAGTTTAGAATCTGAAATCGAAGAACTAGAAAGTAAAAGCCAAGCCATCTCTGAACAAATGTTGGAAACCAATGACGCTGAAAAACTCATGGAGATGCAGGCTGAACTGGAAAAA